>CAIKYN010000083.1 GCA_903831635.1 uncultured Spartobacteria bacterium | reverse complement strand
CATATTCATCAAGACCAAGGTAAAATCCAGGTGGCAGCGTGGCGCCGCTGCTTGTGGCAAGCGCTTTGATCCTGGTCACCTCGTTGCGCAAGGCATCCTGAAAGCGCTGTGGGCGATCCTGAGGCTTTGCTGTGGCGATGTTGTCAAAGGAAGGAATCCTATACCTTTGCAGATCCTTATTGAGAGAATCCAACTGGGACTGCTCGGTGGAAATCGTGGAATCCAACTTGGTAAGATTGTCCTGACTGGGAAATGGTTTGTCCTGCGAAAATTTCAGCAACTGGGCTGCCTTGGAGGTGTAATCCGCAGACGCCGTTCCATATTCATCCCATGCCTGATAGGACAGGTATCCGAGGATCAGGGTTCCAAGGGTCAAAGTGGCTATCAAGGACGCCGCCAACTTGTTGTTCACAAACCAATTGGTGATCTTGTTCATCAGTTCAGGGAAGGGGGGTAATAGGATTGCGAAGAGGGATCCTTAGCGAAAACGGATAAGCCCAGTATTCTCCATTCGGACTGCCACGCTGGGTAATGATCTTAGATTTTTCCTTCTCCTCGACAGCAAAGACATCGGAGGACTGCAAGGCTGTGACGAAGTCATCGATCACTGAGGCTTGCCGTGGGTTGTCGAGATAGAGGCCCTTCACAAGGAGAGCCTTAATGGAACCGTCATTCGTCTTGGCCGCAGCACCTCGCTGGGGAATATCACCCACAGCTTGGATTTGCGTGATCCAGAGATATCGTTCCGGCACCTTTGCACTTAGTTCGGACAGAATCCTTGGGTACGCTTCCCTGAGATTAATAACGGAAAGGAGTGCATCACTTGTTTGCTGGATGGAGAGTTCTTTGGCAGCCAGCGCTTTGATCTGACTGGAGATCCTGCTGTCCTTTGCGATCTCAGAGTCAATGGAGGCCGTCGTGGCCTTGGTCAGGGAAGTTGCCTGCAATGCAAAACCATACCAGGCCCCAAGGCTTGCGAGGAAAAAGAAGACTGCCGCAGCCAGGTAAGGGAAGCGCTTTGCAAAAGCCCTTTTCTTGAATACGGAAGACGGAAGTAGGTTGATCTTGGTATGGTATGCAGAAGTGAGAATCAAGGCTCCTCCAACCAATTCGCCGCAGTTATTTTGATTGGCATTAATAAATTCTGCAGCTTCTAAAGAAGTCTCTTTGCCCTTTTTGTCGGTTTCCAGAGATATATTCCAAAAGCCAACAGGTTTCTGAAATTTTTCCTGAATAAATTCTGCGAAATATGGCATGGATGCCATGCCCCCGGTGATGATGACATTGTTCGGGTCAGTACCACCTAAAGTTGTTCTAAAATAGCTTAAAGAGCGACTGATGTCGGCCTGAGTCTTCAGCAGGGTCTGTCTTGCTATACGGGCGATGTTTGCCTCGACAGGATCGCTCGGTTGTTCAAATCCTGCTCCAAGTGCGACACTTCCACGGGAAGTTTTCAGAAGTTCAGCCTCTTCTAATTCTGCATGAATGTCCTTGGCAATAGCCGTAGTAATTGCAAGACCCCCAGATGGAATGCTGCGAGAAAAATAAGTGCCTGACGAGGCAATAACCATGTTCGTAGTTCGAGATCCTATATCCAACAGGAGCGTGGGTGTTTCCGATGAGGCGAGTCCGGAATAACGGAAGGCGTCGTACAATGCGATTGGGGATACAGTTACAAAAGTAATGTTTAATCCGGTGGAGGCTATCGAATCACAGAGTGATTCGAGTAGATCTGTTTTAACCGCTGCGAAAACAACATTCACCGCTCCGGAAGGGGTGTTGCCCATCACCACATAATCCCAAACGACTTCTTCCAGAGGGAAAGGAATGTTCTGTTGGGCTTCGAAACCGACCACCGCAGCGACTTGCTCTGCAGAGCCTCCCGGAACCTCTAGGGGAACAACCCTGGTGAATACCGTATGGGCTGGCAGCACACAGATGACCTCGGAACGCGAGATCTTCCAGTTTTTAAGAATATCACTCAGTGCCAATCGGATCTGCTCGGGGCGAGAAGTATCCAGGGCAGGATCGATCATCAACTCCCTCCGGGCACCACGATGCAGGGTGAGTTGACCATCGGAGGAAACTGAAAACTCGGCGATGCGAAGAGACTGCATCCCAAGATCGAGGACCAAGGTTTTTTTTGGCGATGCCATGAGCGGAGGGATGGAGGCTAATTTTTCTGTGGAATCCTTACTGCTTCTTGACCGCTTCGTAATAGTCAGTGTTTAGAGATGCAAAAGGAGTATCATTCTTATTCAAAAGAAAGCCGTTTGTCTTTTGATATTGCGGCCACCAGATCCCGGGAGATTTAAGGCTTTTCTGGGCAACAACCTGTCCTTGCTTTGAAATGGTGACACCAATGTCAACAATGGCCGAGGAGGCACTGGAGGGGATCTTTCCATCGAAGAAGCGTTCCAGGGTTCTGGGACTGATATACATCACGGACTTCAGGTCGCTTTGCATTGCGGGCACGGAGGTATGAGTGACCTGGCCCGTCAGCAATGTTCCTAGGGGGGAAGCCGTGCTTTTGTTGGCTAGCAACACGTAATAATCGAGAACGATATCATCGGCGTATTTGTCTGCGGGACTCAGCGCGCCCGTGGGTTGCCATCCGAAGGTCACCTCGATTTCCATCCAGTTTTTGGGACGGGAGGACTTCTGAGTTGCTCCAGAGTAAGAGATGGTGGGAGTGGTGACGATGGCAGGCTCAATCTTAGAAATGACGAAGCCAGTTGCATTCTGGGCGTGCAAGGTAAAGCTGCCAAGAAGTAGGACGGCACAGGGGGCAACAAGTCTTCTCAAAAACTGGGGAATTGTGGGGGTATGCATAAAATACAGTCCACTAGAGAAGCGGATTTTTTTCCCAGAATCCAGAACGAATCTTCCTTTGTTCTTTTTTGCCATGGAGATTTCCTGCTTGCGGTTCATGATGGTGATGTAAACAACAGAGCCCATTGCCAGAGTGAGAACCAGACGCCATCAAATCCTGAGCCTTCAACCCCTTCTTCGAGCAGCAACTCCCCTTGTCGTGGGAACGCTTCACGACCCACTGGGACTGAAGTTTTTAACAAAGGCTGTTACTGGCCCCTCCTTGCTGAAGGGGGTAGATGTGCTCGAGGCAAGGCTCGATTCTTTGCCACTTGATAAGCTCCCCGTGAGTTGGCCGCTTCCGGTGATTGCTACTGCAAGGCATGCTGGCGAAGGCGGAGCCGGTAATCTCTCCCAATCAACGCGGCAGGCATTGCTTGAGGGCGCGCTGCCATGGGCTTCGGCTTTAGATATCGAGCTGCGCTCTGCGCGCCACTTGGCTCCCTTGATCGCCAAGGCACATCAGCAGGGAAAAACCCTGATCCTCTCGCATCATGATTTTGAGGCTACTCCGACGCTCCCCATGTTGAAAAAGTTGGCTTCCAAAGCTGCGGCTCATGGGGCTGATCTCTTCAAGGTGGCGACGACGCTAAGGGACCGGCAAGATTTGCAGCGTCTGATCGACCTCCAGTTGAGTCGGACTGAGGTTCCTGTGGTTGCAATGGGTATGGGGGCTGCAGGGCGGTTCTCCAGGATCGTGCTTGCCGGTTTTGGAACTCCGCTTTGCTACGGATGGCTTGGAAGCCCGCAGGTTTCGGGCCAGTGGCCAGCACTCGAACTTCGGGAAATCCTCGGAGAGGTTCTGCCGGCGTGAATCCCTCCGCCTTGATCCTGCCCCTGGGGGCAGGCTTCGGCTATGCCTGTGGGGCGGTTGCGATCAAGCGTGCCCTGAGTGCTGGTGCTTCGGGAGCGTGGGTCAACCTCCTTTGCAACTTGGTGATGGCTGGTTTTTTTCAGGGGCTCTGGTTCTTGCCGGGACATCCCCTGAGTTGCTCCCAGCTCGTGCCGCCAATTTTATGCGGATTATTATTTTTTCTAGGGCAGATTTTTACTTTCAAGGCCATCGAGACCGGCGATGTCTCGGTCGCGACCCCACTCCTTGGGGCCAAAGTCCTGCTTGTCGCCGTCTTCTCGTTTTTCCTAATCGGTAAAAGTCTGCCCCACGCGATCTGGACAGCTGCTCTGATGGCAAGCCTCGGGATTGCCCTGATCTCCTACTCTCCGGGGGGTAATCACTCGCGACTTCTTGAAGCCGTTGTTTGGTCCTTGGCAGCCGCCGGTGTTTTTGCATTGACTGATGTATTGGTTCAGCGCTGGGTGCCGTTCGTTGGATACAGTAGATTTGCTCCCCTGATGTTCGGATCGCTGGGGCTGTTTTCCGTCGTCTATATTCCCTCCCTCATCAAGTCGATCGCCTCCGGAAGAGTTGCTTCGGATTCACTTTTTGTCGGCGGTTCGCTCTCCTCCATGCCATGGCTTCTAGGTGGAGCTCTCCTTCTGGCTGTTCAGGCACTTGCGATGTACTCGGCCATCGGGCTCTTCGGGAGTGCCACCATGACCAATATTCTTTATGGATCGCGGTGTCTTTGGAGCGTCCTGCTAGTCTGGGCTTTGGGATCCATTGCCGGCGATACCTCGCCGCCTCAACAGCGAGGAAGCATCATGATCCGCCGTCTGATCGGCGCTCTGCTTCTTTTCGCTGCGATGTCGCTCGTGTTGCGATAGCTCTTTTGTTAACCACATTAGAAGATGAGTGGATTTTTTCCCGACCCTCTAACCAAGGCCCAGCTTTCCGATTCCGAAATTAACGCCTCCCTTGATCTCCTGACGAGAGGGGAAATCGGAGAACAGCCAAAGAGTGCTTTCTTGGCTGCTCTTCATTGCCGAGGTGAAACTGCTGCCGAGTTGGCAGGATTCGCCCGTGCCATTTTGGAGCGTGGAACGAAGGTAGTCATCGAGCGGGACCCGGCATCTCCTCTGCTTGAGCTTTGCGGTACGGGAGGCGACCGGGCGGGATTTCT
>CAIKYN010000082.1 GCA_903831635.1 uncultured Spartobacteria bacterium | reverse complement strand
TTCCTTCTGAAGGACTTCGGCGGCGCGGATACCCTCCCAGGTTGAAGCGATCTTGATCAGGACGCGCTCGTGGTCGATTCCAACGCTCTTGTAGAGACCAATCAGGTAACGGGCCTTCTCGAGGGTGGCCTCGGTGTCAAAGGAGAGACGGGCATCCACCTCGGTGCTGACGCGACCAGGGACGATCTTGAGGATCTCACATCCGAAGAGAATAAGCGTGTCGTCGATGATCTTCTTCCAAAGGGCCGAACCAGAGAGGCTGGATCCCTTGTTGTCAGCAATCGCCTTGTCCAGAAGCGTACGATACTCAGGCTGGAGAACGGCCTTGAGGATGAGCGAAGGATTCGTCGTGGCGTCCTGGGGCTGGAACTTCTTAATCTCGGCGAAATTGCCCGTGTCGGCGACAACGGTGGTGAATTGCTTGAGGGCTTCGAGTTGGTTCATGCTCATATGGTTGAAGTGTTGGGTTGGATGATTAAGGAAAGCAATTCCGGAATTGTGACAGAAACGGAAAGTTACCTTAAAATTCGTTAGAGATGCTCCTCACCCCGTAGGCTACGGAGGTGGATGGTCTTCACCTCCAGATCATGGACGGCTTTGATGTATCGGACCGTCTTGCTCCGCGAACGCATGAGGATCGAGTGGGTGATGGCTGTCTTTCCGATCAGTTTCACCCCGGGCAACATCGGACTGTCACTGATGCCGGTGGCGCAGAAGATGGCGCTGTCACCATGGACCAGGTCATCCCGGTGGTAAACGCGCTCCAGATCGGCGGTGGTCAGCGTTTTCAACAACTCCGTACGCTCCTCCTCATCACGGGGCCACATGCGCAGCAGAATATCCCCACCCAGGGCTTTCAGCGCTGCGGCAGTAAGAATTCCTTCAGGTGCTCCTCCCCGTCCCACGTAGAGATCGATACCGGAATCATGCAGGGAGGGAGCCACAGCCGCCGTGATATCTCCATCGGCGATGAGTCGTAGCGAGGCGCCGGAACGACGCACGGCATCCGTGTAAGGCTGATTGCGGGGGCGATCAAGAATCGTGACGACCAGTTCGCCAATTCTTTTTCCGAGAGCCTTGGCGACCTGCTCCAAAGTCTGCTCGAAAGGGTCATCCAGCGTGATCGGTGCAATGGTGCCGTTGAGGATGCAACGCTCCACGCGGGCACCATAGGCCAACTTCTCGACATAAAAGCTCGGGATATTGACCATGCTCCGCTCCTTGCCATCTGGAACAAGGACCGCCGACATAACGGAAATCGAGTTGGGCATCCCCTTGGAGATGTTGCTGGTACCATCGATCGGATCGAGAGCGATATCGAAACGGGGATCTCCTTCACCCCAGCGACCCAACTTGTCACCTAGAAAAATTCCGGGAGCATTGTCCTTGATTCCCTCCCCGATCACAACCTCCCCACGGATATCAACCAGATCAAACATTCCTTTGATAGCATCGCAGGCGGCCTCATCGGCAGCCTCCTTGTCTCCTCGCCCCATCCACTGCATGGAATGGAGGGCTGCGTTTTCGGTGGCGCGGACGAATTCAAATTCGACCATCCGCTCAAGATCCTTGGTTTCACTCATGGCAGGGAAATCTGATGCAAAAACCACCTAGCCGAGCGAGGCACGGATAAACTCGTCGAAGAGCGGATGAGGAGCCTCAGGCTTGCTCAGGAACTCAGGGTGGAACTGCACTGCGACGAACCAGGGATGGTCGCGATGCTCGATCATCTCGACCAGCGAACCATCGGGCGACGTGCCGGAAATGATAAAACCCTTCTCCTCCATCTGAGCGCGGTAAGCGCTGTTGAATTCATACCGATGCCGGTGCCGCTCGGCGATCTCAGCCTGCCCATAGATCTTGTGAGCGAGCGAACCAGCCTTGAGCACCGCGGGCCAGGAACCAAGACGCATCGAGCCCCCTTTGCCAGCCACCTCTTTCTGCTCGTCGAGCAGTGCGATGACGGGATGAGGAGTTGCCGCATCGAACTCCGTGCTGTTGGCACCCTCCAGTCCACAGACATTCCGGGCAAACTCGATCGTGGCAATCTGCATTCCAAGGCAGATGCCGAAGAAAGGAATTTTGTTCTCCCTCGCGTAACGGGCGGCGGCGATCTTCCCCTCGGTTCCTCGATCACCGAAGCCGCCGGGAACAAGGATGCCCCCGACACCATTTAGGAAAACCTCAGCGCCCTCAGCCTCAATCTGCTCAGCATCCACGATCTCAAGATCGACGCCACAGTCATTGGCACCACCGGCGTGGCAGAGTGACTCGTAAATGCTCTTATAGGCGTCCTGAAGTTCCACGTACTTGCCAACCACGGCGATCTTCACACGACGCGAAGGATGCACGATCGAATGGACGATCATCTTCCATCGCTCCATGTCGGCAGGAGGTGTCTCGAGATGAAGTAGCTTGCAG
>CAIKYN010000081.1 GCA_903831635.1 uncultured Spartobacteria bacterium | reverse complement strand
CTCCGGGGTGAAGACCCTCTCCCTCACCAGTGCTTCCTCGCTGGAGATGGGAACAGCGCTTGCGACCGCAGGCATCCTCTCGGTGATGGGAGGAAGCGGCGGAGACAGCTTTATCCAGGATGCAACTGATACCAATCATCTCACGCTGAAGGCAGGCGCCGCCAATTCTGGCTCGGGTGATCTCTTCAGCATTGCTAATTCGACCCTTGCAGGTAACGACTTCCTCCTTGGTAGTTCCGCAGTCGACACCCTTTTTATCGGCACAGCCGGCAATGTCTCGGATTCGGTATTTGCCAATACGCATTACATGGATGTCCTCTCGCTGAGTGGCGGATCGGCTGTGACCCTAGGTGCTAATGTCCTCGGGGCCGGAATACGGACGGTGTATGGTGGCAATGGTTCCGACACCATCACCCAGTTAGGTACTCAGTGGAAACCATCCACGCTAGTGGGTGGTTCTGGGAATGACCTCTTCAGCATCGCAAATGCAGTGATCGGAACCGACTCAATAGTGGGTGGAGGCGGTCTGGATACCCTCGCGCTGACGACTTCCACCAAAGGCATCAGCGACGGAACCTTCAAGCAAGTCACTGGGATCGGCACTCTGTCGTTAGCCGGAGCCTCGACCGTTCAACTTGGCATCCTCGCCGCAGCCGCAGGCATCACCTCCGTTTTCGGAGGATCGCGTGAAACGCTCACTCAACTCGCTGGTGATACCCTCGGACTCACCATTTCGGATGGTGGTAGTGACAAGATCAGTGTGGGATCGCTTGCTCAACTCCCCGGCGACAACTTCCTCACCACGGGATCTGCCGACACGGTTTCTGCGGGTGTGAAGACAGTCGTCACCGGCACGAGATACGTTTTTTCCACAGCTTCGACCTCCAATCACTCGACCCTCATCGGAGTTACCGGCGACACCCTCAGTGTCACGGGGGCGAGTCACGGCAAGTACGACCAGATCATCACCTCGGCTGGGGTGACGGTTCAGTTCTCCGATGCTAACTCTGGCCAGAATGACACCGTCACATCTGGAATGAGCTCTCGCCTGAACTTTTCGGGTAATTTTAGTGGCCAAAATGACACGATCAAGTCAGGAAAGAACTCAAGCCTGAGCTTCTCGGGAACTTATTCCGGAAATTATGATAGCATCATTGCCGGTGCGAACTCGAGCCTGAGCTTCTCAGGCTACAGATCCGGATTCAATGGGGATAGTATCACGGCAGGAGAAAACTCGAGCCTGAGCTTCTCAGGAACTTTTTCTGGCAACTATAGTGACAGTATCATTGCCGGTGCGAACTCGAGCCTGAGCTTCTCGGGAATAGAAGCCGGGTGCTATGGTGATAGTATCACGGCAGGAGAGAACTCGAGTCTGAGCTTCTCGAGCAATAATTCCGGGTGCTATGGCGATAGTATCACGACGGGTGCGAACTCCAGCTTGAATTTTGCGGGATCGAACTCCGGCCAGAATGATATCATCTCACTTGGGAACAACGACCAGCTCTCGATCACCTACTCCTCGCTCCTTGCTGCGGACACGATCAGTGGGGGTACGATGGACACGCTGGTGATCACGAATGCCGATACGATCAATGATTCGGTCTTTGCGAATGATAGTTTCTCCGGTGGTGCAGCGCTTTCGCTCTCAGGCAGCTCCTCGGCTTACCTCGGCAGCCTTGCGGCAGAGGCGGGAATCACCTCGGTCTTTGGTGGGGACAACGACACGATCACGCAGGGCGCAGGCGACACGCTGGCCAGCTACATCCATGCGGGGAGTGGCAATCTCCTCTCGGTGCCCTTCTTCTCGACGCCTCCGGCCCCCCCGATCAATGAGAATCTGACCTTCAGCGGCAGCGGTGCCCTCTCGAGCCAAGGAGGTCTCTCCTTCGGCAATGCAAATCTATCGAGCTATTCATACTATTACACTTTTGGCCGTGGCTTTTCCCGTCACACGGTCTCCTCCTATCAGAATTACGTACAGAATGCCAACGGCACCTCATGGACGCTGAGCTCGTCCAATATGAATCCCTTTACTCTTGAGTCAGGAAGCTTTGCCCAGCGCTCTCCCTCAGATTATTTCACAGCAACTGCCTATGATGCCCAGGGTGTAGAAATTGGCTCCCCTGTGACGCTGACTGGTTCAGGTTATTACGCTGGATCAGGTTCCGATGTGGGTGGTTACACATTCCAGAATCAGACCTTCAACTTTGATGGGGTCAGCTCGGTGGTCTTCTCGGATATCGCTGGCACCACGGATCCCATTCTCTTCCAGAACCTCGTGGTCGATACGCTTGGCACATCCGTTGCACCGCTCGCCAACGACACCATCGTGGGCAGCGGCTCCGACACCCTGAATTTCCTGGGTGCCTCGACGCTGGATGACTCTGCCTTTGCCACGGTGTCACTCGGATCTGGCAGCGGCTACCTCTCCCTCGCTGGTACCTCCTCGGTCTACCTCGGCAGTCTTGCCGCGGCCTCCGGCATCCAGGCGATCATTGCTGGTGCCAATGATACGATCACGCAGGGCGCGCTGAACACGAACTCTCTCTATATCAACACGGGGAATTACAACGACTTCCTGAGCTTTGCCAATGCCGCTCAGTACGCCTCGGATACCTTTAGCCAGGGACTCACCGGCATCGACACGATCGCGATAGCCGGCAGTACGCCCTTCATGATTCAGAATGGTGTTACCCTCGGTGGTGGTACCTCCACGATTCTCGGCAATAACCAGAGCTTCACGGTGGCCTACGCCTCGCTCCTTGCTGCGGACACGATCTCGGGCGGTACCAATGACACTCTGATCATCAGTAATGCCGGCACAGTCAATGATTCGGTCTTTGCGAATGATAGTTTCTCGGGTGGTGCAGCGCTTTCGCTCTCTGGCGGCTCCTCGGCCTACCTCGGCAGCCTTGCGGCAGAGGCGGGAATCACCTCGGTCTTTGGTGGTGACAACGACACGATCACGCAGGGCGCAGGCGACACGCTGGCCAGCTACATCCATGTAGGGAGTGGCAATCTCCTTTCAGTGCCCTCCTTCACGACGCCTCCGGCCCCGATCAATGAGAATCTGACCTTCAGCGGCAGCGGTGCCCTCTCGAGCCAAGGAGGTCTCTCCTTCGGCAATGCAAACCAATCGAGCTATTCATACACGTACACTTCCTACTCTGGCTCTTACTCTAACACGACCTACTTCGATCAGACTTACGTACAGAATGCCAACGGCACCTCAAGGACGCGGAGCTCGACCAAAATGAATCCCTTTACTCTAG
>CAIKYN010000080.1 GCA_903831635.1 uncultured Spartobacteria bacterium | reverse complement strand
GGCCTGTCTGCCTGAAGCACCTCCACGCGTCCTGTTTTCTCCTGATAATCACAGGTGATCCGCAGAGTCACCTCACCGCCGATTCCGGGTGAGATCAGGATGTCGTCATCATCCAGGCGGCTCGGATTATTCGAGGCGATATACTCGGTCTTGGAACCCTTCAGCTCGAAGCGTCCTCCAAAAGCCCCGACTCGACGCTTGAGATCCTCCAGATCGAGTTCTCCACCGTCGCGGAAGAAGATCTTGTCCGAGAGTTGGGCCACGATGGAGGCTCCCTTGCGGAGCGGCGTGCCGCGTAGGGTTGCCCGGAGATCCTGAAGGGCCGTCACGGTCACCTTCAGTCCGAAAGCGATCTCCAGATCGCTGTCGCGGCTACGGGATTTCTCAAGGCGGACCTCCTCGTTGTTGATTGCCACGAAGATGTGGGGAAGCGTCACGTTGCGCTTCGCATTGAAGTAAAAGATCAGATCCTGACTGGTGATCACCTGCTCACCCACCAGAACCCGCTGTCCCGGATAGATGCGGCAGAACTCACTCGGTTTCAAGAGGCGCCCCTGAACGATCAGGCTCTTGCCGGAGAGGTTCTTGAGGATGATCAGGTCGTTATGGCAGTAAGCCAGGAGTCGTTCCTCACCTGTGAAGCCCCTCAGTTCCACATCGCAGGTTGTCGGGTCCCCGAAAGAGAGCGCCTCGAGCGGCGAGGTGCCGTCATGGAAAAACTCCGCCTGGGCCTGCTCGTTGGCGTTGAGTTGGTAGACGATATCGATGGCCTGCGCGGCCATACCGAGGCATCCCATGAAGTCGTGGTAGGCGGCCACCTGCTCGGCCTTCATTCCCGAACGGGTGATCAGATCGTAGAGCTGAACTCCGAGGAGGATTTTCCGGTCATCGCTCAGTTCCGTGGAGAGCTTTGTCGCCATGGCTCCCAGATCCTGCTGCTGCTCCAGTGCCTGGCGGAAGAGCTTGCGCAGTTCGGAATAGACAGCCTCCGGATAGTCATAGCGGAGGAAGCCGAGGCTCGAATCGATTTCCTCCTCCAGCATCTCCCCGTCGACGCGGGTGAATGCCGCAAGAACCTGAATCAGCGTGGGGAGCAGGTTGGCGCTCTCCGCGATGGTTTGGGGGCGTCGTCTCAGGCGACGCCATCGCTTCGCCACCGAGCGCTGCAGACGCGAAGCTCCTCTAAGGATGCTATCAATCACCAGCACTCCACGTCGCGGCGCCGTGGCAGCATCATGGCTATCAGGGTACGGATCCGATCCGGCCTTCTCTGTTGCACCCGATATTTGGGGATTGAGATCCATCAGGCCGAAGCCTAATCAGCCCCGGCACAAAGATGGAGTCAATTGTTGAGAACTAAACGGGCGCTACGCCGCTTGGGAGGCTGCATTCTCCCTGCGAAGCAATCCAAAGAGAGGTACGGCAACCAAAGCCCCCAGTACCGGAGCGGTGAAATAGATCCAGATATGCTCTAGGTGCCCGGAGACGAGGGCGGGGGCGAGTGAGCGGAAAGGATTCATCGAGGCACCGCAGATCGGACCGCCAAAGAGGGCCTCGAGTCCGATGGTGGCTCCTATGGCAATGCCTGCCGTGATTCCCTTTTCCTTGGCCCCGTGGGAGACATTCAGGATCACGATCATCAGGATCAGGGTCAGCAAAAATTCCAGAATGAAGGCTTGAAGGCTGCTGCCAGTTGGCAAGGTCGCGCCTAGTTGGAGATTCCGTGGAAAGAGCAGATGGAGGGTCTCGCTGGCAGCCAGTGCACCTGTCAATTGGGCAACGATGTAACTGGGCAATTCGCAAAGCGGAAACCTTCCGGCGACAGTAAATCCGATGCTGACCGCCGGATTCATATGGGCTCCCGAGAGATCCCCGAATGTGTAGATCAGAACCATGACGATGAGTCCCCAGGTGAGAGCCACACCCAGATGGGTGATCGATCCGCCGGAGACCTGATCGACCACGACCGCACCTGTCCCGGCAAAGATCATCGTGTAGGTTCCGAGGAACTCGGCCAGCATTTTACGTGGGAGCGTGGCACTCATCGTGTAAAAGATTCTTAGAGAGACTTCCCGCGCTTGAGTCCGGCGGCGTAGGCCTCGAACACGAGCTTGATCTGATCACGGACACGACGGAACTCGTTATGGACCTCCTCCTCGGTTCCCGTGGCGTGTGCAGGATCGTCAAAGCCCCAGTGGAAGCGGTTCACCTGACCGGGGAACATCGGGCAAGCCTGGTCGGCATTCCCGCAGACCGTGATGACTGTGTCGACATTCCTGTTCAGAAACTCCTCGAGGTGCTTGGAGGTGTGTCCGGAGATATCGGTGCCGATCTCCTTCATCACGTCGATCGACCTCGGGTGGACATAACCAGCAGGCTTCGAGCCGGCACTGGCGACATCGATGAGATCACCCGCAGCAGATCGAAGGATGCCTTCGGCAAGGTGACTGCGGCAGGAATTGCCAGTGCAGAGGATGAGAACGAGAGGTTTCATGGAAAGAAGAGGTGAAGTGAAATGTTAGAACGTGAAAAAGTTGAAAAATGGAAAAGGCTTCATGGGTTGGAAGGCTTCAGCAGCATCCAGTGCCACTGCAGCATGACGAATCGTTGTCATCCTTGGCGGGTGGCAGGCAGATCTCCTTGGCGAGGCAGTCGGTGTGTTTCACCCCCAGGCCAATGATCAGTTTGTTGAGATCGCTCACGATGCTCACGACAGGGAACTGGGAGATGACTCCCTCCTCGTACTCCAACTCCACATCGAGATCGTCATTTCCGAGAATGGGAGCGGCACGATCGATGATATCGACCAACTTTCCCGCCGGGAGCCTGTGGTCAATATCATCAGCCACCCAGGACTGAAGGCATAGATAGGAGACTTTCCTCATCGTCGCGCCGCAGTCCAGGAAGGTCTTGTCGACCCGGCCCACCTCGGTGATGTGGGCGTGCAGCGGAACCATGCCGCCATCAGGCAGGATGAACTGGAGATAGTGTTCGGGATGTTCCGTCAGGAAGCGTTTGAATTCGGATGTTTTCATGGATGTGTCGGGTTCTTGGAAGGTCTTTAGAAAGTTTTGGGAATTGCTCGGAAACGGCTCGGGAATCAGCAGGCACAGCGCAGTTTGGTCTCCTGCGTCTTGGAAATGAGATCGATGCAGCGGAAGAACTCGGCGAAGCAGGGGCAGGCGATCTGGTAATAGACATTCAGACCTCGCTTCTCACAGACAAGCAGGCCGGCCCGCTTCATCACCGCGAGGTGCTTGG
>CAIKYN010000079.1 GCA_903831635.1 uncultured Spartobacteria bacterium | reverse complement strand
GAGATTCTGCCTCACACGACCAAGGCCAGCGAGATCATCGCCGACGGGACTGTGAAGGGAATCATCCTCTCGGGTGGCCCCGCGAGCGTTTACGCACCCAAGGCTCCCAAGGTCGATCCAGCGATCTACAATCTCGGTCTGCCGATCCTCGGCATCTGCTATGGCATGCAGCTTCTCTCCCGTGATCTTGGGGGTTCCGTGGCCCGCTCCACGCATCGGGAGTACGGCAAGGGGGTGCTTTCTACAAATGGTTCCTCGCCTCTTTTCAAGGGATTGTCCAAGAAGATCGATGTCTGGAACAGCCACGGTGATCGCGTTGAGAAATTACCTAAGGGCTTCACGGTCATTGGCACCACGGAGAATGCTCCCCATGCTGTTATCGCCGACGCCAAAAGGAATATCTACGGAATGCAGTTCCATCCCGAGGTTCATCACACACCGAAGGGAAAGGCCATCATCCAGAATTTCCTCCATGGTATCTGTGGTTGCCCGAGCGACTGGACGATGGAGTCCTTCATCCAGCGGATCTGCTCCCAGATCCGCGATCAGGTCGGTGACGGGCGAGTGATTCTTGGCCTTAGTGGCGGTGTTGATTCGAGCGTTGCTGCCGCACTCATCCACAAGGCGATCGGTGATCAACTCACCTGCATCTTCGTTGACAATGGTCTTCTTCGTTCCGGCGAGAGGAACGCGGTGGACAAACTCTTCGGACGCAATTTCAAGATCCGCTTGAAGATCGTCGATGGCGCCGATCGTTTCCTCGGAAAGCTCAAGGGAGTCACCGACCCCGAGAAAAAGCGCAAGATCATCGGCACGGAGTTCATCCGTATCTTTGAACAAGCTGCCGAAGACCTCCGGAAATCTGCAAAGGGCTCCAAGCACCCGTTCAAGTTTCTTGCCCAGGGAACCCTCTATCCCGACGTCATTGAGAGCGTGCCGATCGCCGGAAATCCCGCCTCCCTGATCAAGAGCCACCACAATGTCGGGGGTCTCCCCAAGGATATGAAATTCGAACTCGTGGAACCGCTGCGTCAGCTCTTCAAGGATGAGGTCCGCGAGGTGGGACGTGAGCTGGGACTTCCCCAGGAAGTGGTCGACCGTCAGCCTTTCCCGGGCCCCGGTCTGGCCGTCCGCATCATCGGAGCGATCACTCCGGAGCGCCTCCGCATCGTGCGTGATGCCGACTTGATCGTGCTTGAGGAAATGAAGGCCTCAGGCTGGTACTTCAAGGTTTGGCAGTCCTTCGCGGTGCTTCTGCCGGTCCAGTCGGTGGGTGTGATGGGTGACGAGCGTACCTACGACTACACGATCGCTCTGCGGGTCGTGGAGAGCCAGGATGGCATGACCGCCGACTGGGTGCGCTTGCCCTATGAGTTGCTCGCCAAGATCTCCAGTCGCATCATCAACGAGGTGAAGGGCGTGAACCGCTGCGTGCTTGATGTCTCGAGCAAGCCGCCGGCCACCATCGAGTGGGAGTAATCCTCACCCTCACTCTATGAGTCATCGTCGTGCGATCTACCCGGGAAGTTTTGATCCGGTGACGAATGGTCATCTCGACCTGATCGCCCGATCACTCGGGCTCTTTGACGAGGTGATTGTTGGCGTTGCGGATAATGAGGCCAAGAACCCACTCTTCACAACCGACGAGAGAGTCGATCTGATCCGGCAGAGCGTCGGAGATCAACCTGGCCTCTCCGTGGAGCCGCTGAATGGGCTGCTGGTCGATTTTTGCCGCCGACGTGAGGCCTTTGTGGTCATTCGTGGATTGAGGGCGGTCTCCGACTTCGAATTTGAGTTTCAGATGGCCCTGACGAACCGACGCTTGGAGCCGAAGATCGAAACAATCTTCCTGACCCCGCGCGAGGATTGCATTTTCCTGAGTTCCCGGATCGTGAAGGAAGTGGCTCGACTTGCCGGCGATGTTTCTCCTTTTGTTTCTGTTCCGGTCCTTGCATCCCTGAAAGAAAAATTCCCAAAGCCCTAACGGGTCAGGATTCACAGGGATGAAGGGGATAAAAGGAATGAGAGTGCTTCCCTTTATATTTCCTTCATCCCTGTGAATTCTAGGGTAGGGTAGCCGAATGAAAGTCCACACCCGTCAGATTCCTGAGGGAGGCACTCTGCATCTGGAAGGTGAAGAGGATGCCTCCCCGCTTGGTCTTGAAGAGGCTGGGGCAGAACCGATCGGACCCCTGGAGTATTCGTTGGATGTCGGACTCTCCGACGGGGGGCTCTTCGCCACGGGTTTTATTGCCCAGAGAGTTCGGATGATATGTGTTTGCTGCCTTGACCCTTTTGAGAAAGAGGTTGTGATCGACCCATTTGCCACCCAGATCGAACTGGACGGAAATGAATTAGTGGACTTGACCCGCGAGGTCAGGGAGGATATTCATCTCCTTCTGCCTGCACATCCCCGATGTGACCATGGTGGAGAAAAGACCTGCCCCGCCAGTTTCCCGGCGGGCGCCCGCACGGCTCCTTTGCCAATGGAGAAGGCGGCTCGTCCTGCAATCTGGGAAGCACTCGACCAACTCAAAACACCACCATCCGATGGGAGTCCCTAAACGTAAAACTTCAAAGATGCGCCTTCGCACCCGCAAGGCTGCGAATCGCTGGCATGCCCCCAAGTTGGGCAAGTGCACCCAGTGTGGTGCGCCTCTTCAGTCTCACACTGCCTGCCCTGCCTGCGGTACTTACCGCGGTCGTCAGGTGCTTGATGTAGAGGTTGCGTAACGTTCTGGTTAAGCTTCTCTTCCCTCCTTCAGTGAGGAATCAGACAGCACCAGTGCGAAGACTAGTAGCCATCGCAGGATCATGAGGATTGCCCTCGATGCCATGGGGGGTGACTATGCCCCGCAGAATACGGTCGCCGGGGCCGTCATGGCGATCCGGGAGTATCCGAAGATCAGCAAACTCTTCCTGACCGGAGACGAGTCTGCCATCAAGACCGAGCTGGCCAAGCTTGGTTGTTCTGATCCCAGGATCGAGATCGTCCACACCACTCAGGTTGTGGAGATGAGTGACGCAGCCGTCGATAGCGTCCGTCGCAAGAAAGATTCCTCTGTCGCCCGGGCCGTTGATCTGGTCAAGAAGGGTGAGGCCGACGCCATTGTCAGTGCCGGTCATACCGGTGCCGCCGTTGCCGCCACAACAATCAAGCTCCGTACCCTTGAGGGAATCGAGCGCCCTGGCATCGCTTCCTACCTCCCCACCGAGAAGAACGTCTGCGTCCTCATCGATGCCGGCGCGAATGTCGACGCCCGACCCGTTCATCTTCTCCAGTACGCCATCATGGGTTCGGTTCTTTCCGAACATGTCCTCGGATATACCAATCCCGAGATCGGCCTGATGTCAATCGGAGGCGAGGATGTGAAGGGTAGCGAGTTCACCAAGGATGTCTTCAAGCTGCTGAAAGCCTCCTCCCTGAATTTCCGGGGCAATATCGAGGGGCACGATCTTTTCGAGCATCCCGTCGAGGTGATCCTCTGTGACGGCTTCACCGGCAATGTCGTCCTGAAGACAGCAGAGGCGACCGCAAGTGCCGTTTTCCGGTGGCTGAAGAGCGAGCTCACCAAGACCCCTTTCCGGATGTTCGGCGCATGGATTGCCCGAAACGCTTTCCGTGCGATTCGCAGGAAGACCAATTATGAGGACTACGGCGGGAGCCCACTCCTTGGAGTGAATGGCATCTGCATCATCGCCCACGGCTCCAGCACCCCCCTTGCCATCAAGAACGCCATCCGCGTCGCCACCGAGTTCATCGAGCAGCAGGTCAATCCGCGTATCGTTGAGGCGGTCAAAGCCTACAACCTCAAGAACGCGCATCTGACCCAGGTTGCAGGGGAGATCGCCTTGCAGGCTTCAAAACAGGAGGAGTCCCATGCCATCTAATTCCCTTTCAGCCCGTCCCGTCAGGACAGCTTCCATCATCGGTACCGGCAGCTATGCCCCGGATCGTGTCATGACGAATGCCGATTTGGAGAAGCTGGTTGAGACAAGCGACGAGTGGATCCAGTCACGAACCGGCATTCGCGAACGTCGCATTGCCGGGCCTGAACAGCCGACCAGTGACCTTGCGGCCCGCGCAGCCCATGCAGCCATCGAGAATGCTGGAATCAGTGCCGAAGAGATCGATCTGATCATCTGCGCAACCTGCACGCCGGACATGTTCTTTCCGAACACAGCCTGTTTCGTTCAGACCAAGATTGGGGCAGTCAATGCCGCCTGCTTCGACCTCTCGGCCGCCTGCTCAGGCTTCCTCTTTGGCGTCGAGACTGCCCGTCAGTATATTGCCTCTGGCACTTACGAGACCGTCCTTGTTATCGGCGCAGACAAACTCTCAGGCATCGTTGATTGGACCGATAGAAATACCTGCGTCCTCTTTGGTGATGGGGCCGGTGCCGCCATCCTGCGTCATTCTCCGGAATCCCGCGGGGTCATGGCCAGTCGTATGGGAAGTGACGGTCGCCTTGCTGAGATCCTTTATATTCCAGGTGGTGGCAGCGCCCATCCGGCTGGAGGGCCGACTTCCGCCGAGAATCCCGTCACCATGAAGATGAATGGCCGCGAGACCTACAAGCATGCTGTGACCGCCATGGTTAGTGCATCCCAGAGGGTGCTTGAGGATGCGGGTGTTTCCCCAGACGAGGTCGCTTGCTTCATTCCTCACCAGGCCAATCTGCGTATCATCGAGGCCATCGCTGATCGACTCAATATTTCCATGGACCGTTTCATGGTTAATCTCGACCGCTATGGCAATACCTCTGCTGCGGCCGTGGCCATCGCTCTCGACGAGGCAGCACGTTCAGGACGCTTCCAGCGGGGAGATAAGATCCTGATGGTAGTGTTTGGTGGAGGGCTGACTTGGGCCTCGACAGTCGTCGAGTGGTAATCTGTTCTGGCTGCTGCTTTTGAGCGCTGGTTGCGTTGCTATTCATTCGCCGTAGGTTTAGCTACGGCTTCATTCGTGCGCCTAACCATCATCTCAAAATCCGCTCGCCATAACTGAGGGGGGCAGAGCTCTCGCGCCTAGCCCCGCATCCAAACTTCCAAGCCTTAAGATTAAGGAACTGGCTTCAGGAGAGCCTCTCAATCGCTTTACTCACGTCGTCTAAAGTCACCTTGTCACTGACGAAGGCGGTGCCGAGTTTGCTGGTGAGGACGAAGCGGATGGCGCCAGCATCGAATTTTTTGTCGCGTGCTAGGGCTACAAGGATGGCGTCGGTCGGGAGATCGGCCGGGATGGTGACTGGAAGCCCGCAGGCAATAATAACCTCCTTTACGAGAACAGCCTGATCGCTGGGCAATCCCGCCAGGCGGACGGAGAGATCAAGAGCGGCAATCATGCCGATCGCAACGCATTCCCCATGGGAGAGTTTCCCGTAGCCCGCTACAGCTTCGATGGCGTGGCCGATGGTATGACCGAAGTTCAGGAGGGCACGCGTTCCCTTGGTCTCGAACTCATCCTCCCCTACGATGCGGGCCTTGATGGAGGCATTCCGCGCAATGAGGGGGCTCAGGTTACCGGAGCGGTTCGGAGGTAGTAGGGAGAGCATGGGCTCATCGGCAATCACGGCATGCTTAATGGCCTCAGCAAGTCCTTCCTGGAAGATCTGCTCGTGCAGACTGGAAAGTGTCACTGTGTCTGAGAGCACAAGCCGGGGCTGATGAAAGGTGCCGATCAAGTTTTTACCAAGAGGGCTGTTGACGCCCGTTTTTCCTCCGATGGAGCTGTCGACTTGGGCAACGATCGTCGTTGGCAATTGAATCACGGGGATGCCGCGGTAGTGGATGGAGGCGACAAATCCAGCCAGATCACCGACAACGCCGCCGCCGAGCGCAAAGACCGTGCTCTTGCGATCCAATCCAAGTTGAATCATCCGGTCGCAGAGATTGGCGGCAACAGCCATCGACTTGGAAGCTTCACCCGTAGGGACTGTTAGTAAGTGCGGTTCAAAACCAGAACCCCGAAGGGATTCAAGGACTCCGGCAGCATGGAGCGCAGCGACGACCTCATCAGAAATCACGACACAGCGGCATGGTTTCACCACCTTGGAAGCAAGTTCCCCTGTCCGGGTAAGAATTCCTGATCCGATCAGGATCTCATAAGGCGAGTTCTTAAGAGGAACAGGAACAGTGATTATTTCGGCGGACATGAAACCAAGTTAGGCAGTCCGGGGCACTCAGGGAAATACGAATAAGCAGGTAACTACTCAAACAAAGAGACTGCCTTTTCAATAGGGCTGGCAGCGCAAGATTTTTCCGCAGAGATGCAGGGAAAATCAAAGACACTCATTACTGATGATGGCGAAAGAATGAAGGGCCCTGAAATCACAAGATTCCATCCGTGCATCGCCTAAACTCCTCAGCGCCCCTGCGCCTCCGCACGATTCACTTTCCTATGCTGGCATTCAAGTAGGCTACTCTACTTTTCAACCGTGACGGGAGTGCCCACCGGCGTTACATCGAAGAAGATCTTGGCCATTCTGTCAGGCAGTCGAATGCAGCCATGGGAATCGGGAATTCCAGGCAGGAAGCCGGTATGCATCCCTACTCCGGGAGCAAACTGCATGAACCATGGCATGGAGGAGCCTTGGAAATGAGCACCGGGAGGCGGCACGTCCACTTTATAGGTCACATTTTTCACAACGACATTTCCCGAGGCGTCCACAAAGTCGCCATAG
>CAIKYN010000078.1 GCA_903831635.1 uncultured Spartobacteria bacterium | reverse complement strand
TTGGAGTTGAAGCTGCGGGCGCCGTAGCTGCTTGCGGTGTTGATCCAGTAGGTTCCTGAGCGGATGCCGTGGCTGCAACGCCAAGACCGGAGGCCCCGATGGTCTTACCAATCATGCTCCGGGCACTTGCAAGGAATCCTTTGTGTGTGGTTGGAGCAGAGGAGGCTGAGGGACGGGTTTCCGATGCCTGCTTGGCAACACTTTCGCTGGAAGCTTTGAGCGACTTGGGGGCATCGCTCACCTTGGCGACAAGCGGAGCCTTGCTAGCTTTCGGCGGCTCCTCTCCTGGACCGGAACCTCCGGCTCCACCCCCATTACCCACTCCTTGGTCGTTGGAGGAATCCTGTTGCGGAGCAGCGGGCTCGGTCGAGCGGGCGGTCTTGGCAGCGGAGGACTTGCCAGCCTTCATGGAATTGAAGGCATAGAGTCCACCCACAGCCACCACGTGAAGAAGTAAAACCACCATGAAAGCATGAGATAGTTTCATGTTTGGTTCAGGTCCATAATCATCAAACTCCTCTTCGTGGGAGTTCATGGTTGCAGCGCGCGCGCGCAGCCGACGGGTACGTTTGGGATTCATCGGATTCATGAGTCGGAGTCTGTTGTTAGTACTACTAGGTATTGTGGTTATTGATGAGCTAAAAGTTTATTTTTACTAGGGATTGTGTGCAGCTCAGGAAGTGAGAGGAACCCCCGTTCCGGCGACCTCCATCACAAGCCTTCGGAAGGTCTCCCCTCGTTCCACATAGTCGCGGAACATATCGAAGGAGGACGTCCCAGGGGAAAAGAGGATGGTTGTTCCGGATTCGGCTTCCTTTCGGGCAAGATGTACTGCTGCTTGCAGACTCTCTGCCTCCAGACAGCGAACGGGTGCCCAATCCCTTGCAATCCGATGACGCATCTCACCAATGAGAACTGCAAGGTTCACACGTTCACGAACCAAGGGAGCGATGGGAGAGAATTCAAAACCCTTGTCCTTTCCTCCGGCGATCAGGATCAACGTTCCCTGAACGGATCTAATCGCCTGCTCCATGGCGTCAAGGGTCGTGGCCTTCGAGTCATTGATCCAACGCAGACCATCATGCTCGGCAATGAATTCGCAGCGGTGTGGAGGCGGCGTGTATTCACGGATTGCCTCGGCCATTCTTTCCGTATCCGCTCCGAGAGCGATGCCGGTCGCAAAGGCAGCCATGACATTGGCCGCATTGTGGGGCCCACGGAGTCGCGTCTTGGAGAGATCCAGCAACTCTTTCCCGGTATAGTGAATTTTAAGACCGTCGTGCAGGGATAGGTCGGCCGTTTCATCCGAGACGCTGAAGCTCAGTTTCCGGGCCTTGATCTTGGAAAGGTCCAGATCCTTGGTATCCCGAGGAATCACGGCCCAGTCGTCCAAGCTCTGGTTTTCAAAGATCCTGAGCTTCGCCTCGCGGTATTCGTGCATCGAGGGATAACGGTCGAGATGATTGGGACTCAGATTGAGCCATACGGAGACCTTCGGATGAAATGTCCTGATCGTCTCAAGCTGAAACGAGCTGACCTCGGCAACAAGGACGTCCCAGGTCAATCCCCCCTCCAGGAGTTCCGACATGGGGGTTCCGATATTTCCACAGGAAGCAGCCCGGAAACCCGCCCCTCGCAGCATGAGGGTGGTTAGTTCCGTAGTAGTGGTTTTCCCGTTGGTTCCCGTGATCGCAACGACCGGATAAGGACACAGCGTGAAAGCCAACTCGAGTTCGCCGACCAGGGGGGTTCCCTTGCTCAAAACATTCACGACAATCGGCGCCGTCTCCTCGATCCCAGGACTCAAAATAGCGATGTCATGGACGATGGAATCACGCGCCGCATCCACCCCGGTGAGTACCGTGATTCCTTCCTTCCGCAAGAGCTCGGCACGCTCCATCAGGATCGGCGACTCCCC
>CAIKYN010000077.1 GCA_903831635.1 uncultured Spartobacteria bacterium | reverse complement strand
CCTTGCAGGCACGAATGATTCGCAGGGCGATTTCCCCGCGGTTGGCAATCAGGACTTTCTTAAACATGGGTTCGGTGATCCGGGGTTCCGGTTGCCTTAGCTGACCCGGAAGAGGACCTGGCCGAACTGAACCGGCTTGCCGTTCTCGGCAACGATCTCGACAACCTTGCCGGCGATTTCCGCCTTGATCTCGTTCATGACTTTCATCGCCTCGATGATGCAGACCACGGATTCGGCATTGATGGACTTGCCGACCTCGACGAATGCAGGCGATTCTGGGGAGGGAGAGGCATAGAAGGTGCCGACCATCGGGGAGGTGATCTCCTTGTAGTTACTCTTGGCAGGTTCTGCGCTTGCCTTCTCGGCGGATGAGGCTGCTGCGACAACAGGAGCTGCATGGGCAACTGGCTGAGCATGTCCCTGAACTAGGGTAGTGCCAGCGGAGGCTCCGGCTGGGGTCTTCAGGGTGATCTTGAAATCACCCTTCTCAAATTCCAGGACGGCCAGATCGTTCTTCTTCAGGAGGTCGATCAGTGTGCGAACCTCTTGGAAGTCGCCGCTCCCATTACCCTTCGAGACTGCAGGCTTTGCTGCCTTGATTGGGAGGGACTTTGTGACAGGGGCCTTGGTCGTAGGTTTGACGGAAGGCTTCTTGGAGGTCTTGGTATTACGTGCCATGCGATAATGAATTGGTGTAGGGAGTTTGGTGCGACCACTCCCCCTAGGTCAAGCAAGTGATCAGGCTTTACAGGGGAAGTCCTTCCGGTTTTATTGAAGAGCTATGTGGCTCCTCATGCCTTTTCTTGTAACTGTTCTCGTGATCGTCTGTTTCCTGATGATCCTCACTATCTTGATGCAGCGTCCGAAGAGCGAAGGCCTCGGGGCCGCCTTCGGAGGAGGCCTCACTGACAATCTTTTCGGAGCCCAGACGACCACAGTCCTGACCAAGTTCACGGTCTGGCTTGGCGGACTTTTCTTTATTCTGACACTGGTGATTTCCGTTCTCCATGTGAAGTCTTTCGCCGGCCCCACGGCGATCCAGAAGCAGTTGATGAAGGCTCCGACCCCGGTCTCTTCTCCTGCCAAGTAATCCCTGGTGAAAACGGCCGCCCTGATCGGCCCCGTGTCGGCATGGCGCAGGAGAGCGCCATCACCCGTCGTCTTTGTTCCCACGATGGGGGCCCTGCATGAGGGACATGCTGCACTGATCCGTCGAGCCAAACGACTTGCCACAAATAAGAGTACGGAGGGAAAAAGGGGGAGTGTTGTCGTATCGATTTTCGTGAATCCGAAGCAGTTCGGCCCCAAGGAGGATCTCTCCAAGTATCCCCGTCCTTTCGCCGAGGATGTGGCCCTCTGCAAGAGGGAAGGGGTAGATCTTCTGTTTCACCCTGCACCTGCAGAGATGTACTCAACGGATGCCTCGGTTGCTGTTACCGAATCTTCCCTCTCTTTGGGTCTTTGTGGAGCCTCGAGACCTGGGCATTTCGACGGTGTTTGTACCGTGGTCGCGATGCTCTTTAATATCGTCCGTCCCGACATTGCGGTCTTCGGAGAGAAGGACTGGCAGCAACTTGCAGTGGTCCGCCGCATGGTCCGT
>CAIKYN010000076.1 GCA_903831635.1 uncultured Spartobacteria bacterium | reverse complement strand
GATGCAGGATTGCCGCGATGCCGGTGCCGCTGTCCTGAACCTCCTCAAGAAAGGAATCCGTCCCCTTGACATCATGACCAAGGAGGCCTTCGAGAATGCCATCACTGTCATCATTGCCCTTGGCGGCTCAACCAATGCCGTGCTCCATCTGCTCGCTATCGCCCATGCCGCCGGAGTGAAGCTGACCATCGACGACTTCACGCGAATCGGAAAGCGTGTCCCTGTCCTCGCCGACCTCAAGCCAAGTGGCAAATACCTTATGTCCCAGCTCGTGGAGATCGGCGGCATCGTTCCACTCATGAAGGATCTGCTCGCAGCAGGACTCCTCCACGGCGATGTGATGACAGTCACTGGCAAGACGCTTCGTCATAACCTCGCAGCCTTCAAACCCTATCCCAAGGGGCAGGAGATTATCCGCCCGATCAGCAATCCGATCAAGAAGGAGAGTCACCTTGTCATCCTTAAGGGTAATCTGGCCCCCGAGGGAGGAGTTGCCAAAATCTCCGGCAAGGAAGGACTTCGCTTTGAAGGAAAGGCCCGGGTCTTCGATTCCGAGGAGAAAGCACTCCAGTCGATTCTCGCCAACAAGATCAAGAAGGGTGACGTCATCGTCATCCGCTACGAGGGACCCAAGGGAGGTCCCGGCATGCGCGAGATGCTCTCCCCCACCAGCGCGGTCATGGGCCTTGGCCTTGGCAAGGATGTGGCACTGATCACCGACGGGCGTTTCTCTGGAGGAACCCACGGCTTTGTCGTTGGCCACATCACCCCTGAGGCTTTCTCCGGTGGACCGATCGCCCTGATCAAGGAAGGTGATCTCATCACCATCGACGCCAGCAGGCGCACCCTCTCACTCGGCGTCAGCACAGCCGAACTCGCCAAACGTAAGAAGGCCTGGAAGCAACCGGCACCGCGTTACCGCCGTGGGGTGCTTGCCAAGTACGCCGCCCATGTCACCGACGCCTCCCATGGAGCAGTGACGGACGACGGACTGTAAAAAACAGGCTAGACCCCGACCTTCGCGTCGGGGAACTCCTTGGAGATGCGCTCGTAGACCGTCTTAGCAAACTGGACGCGGGCGTACCACTTGTAATCCCCGGCGATCAGAGTCCAAGGAGCAAACTTGGTGGAGGTTTTCTGAAACATCACCTCGGCAGCTTCATTGTGCTGCTTCCATTTGCGGCGGTTGCGCCAGTCCTCGTCGTTGATTTTCCAGTGCTTGTAGGGATCGGCTTGGCGTTCCTTGAAGCGCTTGAGTTGCTCTGTCTTGGAGACCTGGAGGAAGAGCTTGATCATGATCGCTCCCCCCTCGACGAGGGTCTGTTCAAACTCGTTGATCTCACGGTAGGCCCGGGACCATTCCTCCTTGGTGGCAAATCCTTCGACCCGCTCCACCAAGACACGTCCATACCAGGAGCGGTCAAAGACAGCCAATTCACCCACCGGTGGAATCTTGTTCCAAAAGCGCCACATGTAGTGATGGCGGTACTCCTCGGCGGTCGGCTTCTGGGTTGAGTAGACTCGGACCAGACGAGGATCGAGTCGCTCCAGCGTCCGCTTGATCGCCCCACCCTTCCCGGCAGCATCAGGCCCTTCCAGCACGATGATGACCGTGCGTTTGCTCTCCTTGAGTCGCAGCTGAAGATTCAGAAGGCCGAGCTGATAATGCTTAAGCTCCTTGGCATAGACCTCCTTGGAGATCTGCTTATTCTGGTCGAGTTGATCGAGTTTGAGAGTTTTGAAGTTCATGGAAAATGGATGTCAGAATATGGAATTGCTTGCCTGCTCAATGATTCGCATCAGGAACTCAGGAAAAGAAAGACAGAAAGATTATTTTCTCAATGTATCGAGGACGATCTTCTCTGTAAGCAACTCCGGAAGAACCATCGGTTCGCTGTTTTTTCCCGCTGGGTAGAAAACAACAAGCGGGACGCCCACCCGACCGAAAGACTTCAGCGCAGCGGTGATGGAGGGATCTGCATTGGTCCAGTCACCCTTCATCGCGATGATTCCCTTCTCCTTCATCAGCTCTCGGACAGTAGGGACATTGATCGCCGTGCGTTCATTGAACTGACAGGTCAGGCACCAGGAGGCCGTGAAATCAAGCAGTACCGGCTTCCCATCTGCCCGAAGTGCATCGAGTGCGGTCACTGAGTAGGGAATCCATGAGATCCCCTCATTTGGCGTGGAAGTGCTGATGGCAGAGGGTTCAGCGACCCGAATCCGCTGAGCGGCAACGCCAATCGCCGCGAGAGACACAAGAAGGATCAACCATCGGTAGAAAGCTCCAGCACGCGAGACACCTCCTTCTAGGATCCCAAAGAGCCAGGCAAAGAATCCTAATACCAAGAACAGCGCAAGCAATGTGAGGGCTGCGTCCGTACCCCGTTGATTTTGCAGGACCCAGATCAACCAAAGATTGGTGGCCAGAAGGGGGAAGCCCATGAATTGCTTGAGACGCTCCATCCAGGCACCGGGCTTCGGAATCCATTTTCTCCAACCGGGACGTGCCGAGAGTAGGAGATATGGCAGCGACATCCCCAAGGACACCGAGGCGAACATCGCCAGAATCACGAGCGAGCTCTGACCAAAGGCAAAACCAAGCGCACTACCAAGGAAAGGGGCCGTGCAAGGCGTGGCAAGCAGGGTGGCAAACAATCCCTGAAAGAACGATCCCCCATATCCTCCACAGTGTGTTGCCTGATCCAGAGAATTGGTGGCGCTACCCGGGAGAGTGATCTCGAAGAGACCGAAGAGATTCAGGGCAAAGAGGAAGACCAGAACGCTCAGTCCCACGACAAAAAGAGGATTCTGGAACTGAAAGGCCCCCCAGGTCACTTGGGATCCTCCCGCCTTCAGAGCGATCACCAGAATCGCAAGACCCAGGAACCAGGTGAAGATACCCGAAGCAAAGGAGACCCCGTGCAGAAGGATCCTTCGGGGTGACTCACCTGCTTGGGAGATAAAGCTGAAGAGCTTCAGTGAGATCACCGGCAGAACGCATGGCATCAGATTCAGAATCAGGCCTCCGAGAAAGCCGGAGAAGAGAGCGGCCAGAAGAACTCCCAAGGCGATCTTTGTCGGCACCGAGTTGAGAGAAGCGGCATGACGCTTCCCCTGCTCTGGAATCCACCAGGCAGAACGGGAATCACCGCTCGTCTCCACGAGCAGGGCTCTGAAGGGAGCGGTTCCATCCCAAGGCACCGAGAAGACAACCGCAGGACCGCTCTCACCTTGGGAAACTAGACGAGTCACATGACCGACTGTCGTTCCATCCGCCGGATCGGGATAGAGTTCGTAGGTCGCAGCGCGTTGACCGGTGAAGGAGACCATACAGTTCGTTCCCTTGCCGCTGATGGAAAGCTCGAAGGAAGGGCTGCCTGCCCTACATGCCTGGGGCCACTCCCCCTCCGCAACATAGGAACTCAACCATTTCACGACCTCACTCGTCGGTCCTGCGATCTGACACCCAACCTCGGCCGATCCGGGAACACAGAGTTCCTTGCAGGCGAGCCAAGAGACCGAGGCCTTCAACTCGATAGGCTGATCCTTGGGGATCTCCTTCGGCGGGGTGATCACGGCCTTGAGGAGCTGCCGCTTCTCGTATCCGTAGATGATCATATCACCGGGCTCGGAGAACTGATTGGGAATCGAGAACTCCAATGGGCCCGCCTTCCATCCAGCAGGCAGATGCCAAACCACCTTTGGAGGAATACCTGAATCCCCCGGGTAGAGCCAGTAGGTATGCCAGCCCGGTTTGAGATCGAGCACGATGATTGCCGTGAAAGGTTCACCCGGTACCAGCGGCATCGAGGCATCGAAGACCAGCGAGGCATCGACCCCCTCACCCGTTCCCGCATGAATGGGTGAGGCAACGCCAATTAAGAAAATCGCAAGAATTGAATAAAGAAGTTGCTTCATCTGTCTAGGTATCCCTAATTCCTGCTTTCCTGCTTTCCACATAGCTCTTTTTGCTGCTCTTGCTGTTCCCCAAAAACCCGCCGGATAACCTCCTCGATCGGCACCTCCTGCACGGAGAGGTCGATGACCTGACCTCCGGCGAGAAGGGCCGTGCAGGCGTGAGGCACCTCGGTTCGGGCAACCTCGATCTTGATCTGCAGGGGATTGCGCTCCAGAACGGTCCCTGGGGGGACGAAGCTCTCCGGTAACGGAGAAATGAAATCAGCCTCAATGATCTTGGTGGAGGTGAAGCGCGAGACCACCTCCCCGAGCGATCCATCGAAGAAGATCTTGCCGTGATCGATCAGGATCACCCGCTCGCAGAGTTCCTCGATATCCTGCATGTAATGGCTGGTGAGCAGGGTCACAACCTTGTGACGGCGGTTATACTCTCGGAGAAACTCACGGACCTTCTTCTGGCTCATCACATCGAGACCGATCGTTGGCTCATCCAGGAAGAGAACCTTAGGCCGATGCAACAGGGCGGCGATCAGCTCCATCTTCATCCGCTCCCCGAGGCTCAGTTCGCGGACCATCACACCCATCTTGTCGCGGACATCGAGCAATTCGATCAACTCATCGACCGTCGCTTCAAATTCCTTCCGATCGATCCCGTAGATCGCCCGGTTCAGCACCAGGGATTCGCGGGCGGGCAGATCCCACCAGAGGGCGTTCTTCTGGCCCATCAGTAGGGCGAACTGGCGCTTGAGTTCGACGGGTCGCTGGGAGGGATTGAACCCGAGCACCGAAGCGCTTCCCGAAGTCGGCATGAGCAGTCCCGAGAGCATTTTCAGAACCGTCGTCTTGCCTGCGCCATTGGGCCCCAGGAAGCCGACAAACTCCCCCTCTCCGACGGAGAAGCTGACATGATCAGCCGCAAGGGTTTCAGAATACTTGCGATGAAAGAGTCCCCGGACCGCCCCCATCAACCCATCTTCTTTCCGATAAGTACGGAAGGCCTTGGTGAGATCGTTGACT
>CAIKYN010000075.1 GCA_903831635.1 uncultured Spartobacteria bacterium | reverse complement strand
TTGGGGAAAAATGATCTCACCTCAGCAACGACGATTGATGAGACAATCAGGCTCTTGGTTTCTGCTAGTCCTTGGAGGAATTCGAGCCATTCGGAGCCAGTCTTCTCCCCCTTAAAGATCGAGAGTAGCACGGAGGTATCCACGGCGACAGTGGTCATGACTTACGTTTCTTGGGTAATACGACTTCGCCGCGAAGATCATCAAGGAGTGTGGGGATGCTGTTTCCAGAAAGTTCATTTTTCAGACATCCGAGGACGCCTTTCACATCTCTTTTCACAACCTTGCGAAGCTGGATTCCATCGGCCCCCGCAACGAAGTCGATGAGGGCTCCGGGTTTGATGCCATAACGATCCCTCAACTTCTTCGGGATGGTGACCTGACCCTTGGTTGTAACGAGCGTACTCATGAGAAAAAAGTATTACCGAAATGTAGGAACAACAAGTATTACCCTACGATTGTGCTCCTCATCGTAAGGTTCCTTTTGGATAAGAAAAAAATACAGGACTCGCTTACGGCCAAGGAAGTTCATTGTTAAACCACAGAGAGAACAGCCGAGTGACCGAAGAGGACTGCAACCGAAAAGTCAGGAGTGAGCGCACAGTCAATCCTGCTCTGCAATGCAGAGCCCATGCCTTATTAGTCTAGTATACCCCAACTCTGTATGTCGGCCTCGGATCCCCCTCGGCTGTTACCTCTGTGGTCAATAATCACTTTGATCTCCTTGTCCCTCATGTCAGCGCGCAATCTACGATACTCTGTTTCAGCCGTTGCGCTTGGCGACAGCTTTACTAGTCTAATTGCATTATGACATCGTCTACTTCCAAGACTGATCCTGCGCTTCTCAAGGTGGCAATCGTGGGTGCCAGCGGCTACTCGGGAGAGGAGCTTTGCGCCCTGCTCGATCGGCATCCCTCTGCCGAAGTCACTGCGGTCTTTTCCAGGCAGCATGCAGGCAAGTCGCTCGGGGAGGTGATGCCCCGGTTTACGGGACTAAAAATTGCTTCGCTCCTCTTTACCGAAGCTGATCCGACCAATGTTGCGGCGTGCGATGTAGGAGTGGTCTTCCTGGCGTTGCCTCACGGTGTTGCTGCGGAGTATGCGACAGCAGCGCTCAAGGCAGGCAAGGTGGTGATTGATCTGAGCGCTGATTTTCGACTGCGGGAGGCCATGGTGTATGCCGACTACTATGGTGGGGAACATCCTGCGCCGGAGCTTCTGCAGGAGGCCATCTATGCGATTCCTGAACTCTCGCGAGAAGCCATCAAGGCTTCGCCACTCATCGCCTGTGCGGGGTGCTATCCGACAAGTATCCAGCTACCTCTTGTGCCTCTGCTCAAGGCAGGTTTCCTTGATCCGACTGGGATAGTGGCTTCCAGTGCCAGCGGTGTCAGCGGCGCGGGAAAGAAAGCGGCCGTCGACTACCTCTACGCAGAGTGCAATGAGAATATGCGGGCGTATGGTCTTCCAAGGCATCGGCATCTCTCCGAGATCGAGCAACAGCTTTCACATGCGGCGGGAAAAAAGGTAGCGATCACCTTCATTCCACATCTGGCACCGATGAACCGAGGGATTCACTCCACGATTGTAGCGACACCCTCCGAGGGAAAGAACGCTTCCGATCTCAAGAAGGTGCTTCTCGAGACCTACTCAAACGATCCCTTTGTCAGGATCCGAGAACAACCTCCGGAGACCAAGCATGTCACCGGAACCAATTTCTGCGACATTGCACTCTTCGATGAGCCAAGGACGGGCCGAGTGGTGATCCTCTCCGTGATCGATAATCTTGTGAAGGGAGCCGCTGGACAGGCGGTCCAGTGCTTCAATGTGCGGGCCGGGCTTCCCGAGACAGAGGGGCTGATCTAAAAGACTCTAGCGATTTAGACTTTAGGCTTTTAGGTCAGCAGACAGAATTACATTCAGGTTTTTTTAGCCATCCCATTTATCCTCTTCATCCCTGTGAATTCCTCTATGTCCAAAAACATCAAACGTGTCCCTGGTGGAGTCAATGCCGCCCGAGGTTTCCTTTCAGCCGCTGCAGCGTGTGGCATCAAGCGCACGGGTCCGCTTCGCTCTGATCTGTGCCTCGTGGTCTCAGAAGTGCCCGCTACTGCTGCAGGAGTCTTCACCACCAATCTCGTCAAGGCGGCTCCTGTCCTACTCTCACGCCGTCATCTGGAGGATGGGAAAGCACGAGTCGTGGTACTCAATAGTGGAAATGCCAATGCCTGCACCGGGACGCCCGGACTACGCGCAGCCGAGCAGATGGCTAATGCGGTTGCCGTGGCTCTTGGCATCGATGCCGATGAGGTGCTGGTCTGCTCCACGGGACGCATTGGTGTACAGCTTCCTCTTCCTAAGATTTTTCCCGGGATCGGATCGGCGGCGGATTCGTTAAAAGCATCGCCCGCAGCAGCATCTGCCGCGGCCAAGTCGATCATGACCAGCGACAGCGTGCCCAAGCAGTCCTCCTACGAGGTGAAGGTGGGCTCCAAATCTTTCCGTATTGGTGGTATGGCCAAGGGTGCGGGAATGATTTCGCCGAACATGGCGACGATGCTCTGCGTGATCACCACGGATGCTACCGTCCCATCATCCTTCCTTCGCAAGGTGCTGGGGGAGGTAACTTCCAAGACCTTCAACTGCATCACCGTGGATGGCGATTGCAGCACGAACGATACGGTGCTGACGCTTGCCAATGGTGCATCGAAGGTGGCGATCCGAAACGCCGCCGAGAAGAAAGCCTTCACCGAGGCGCTCCATGCCGTCTGTGCTGATCTCGCCCGAGCCATTGTCGCCGATGGTGAGGGAACCTCACGCGTAATCGAGCTCACCGTGCAGGGGGCGAAGTCCGAGGCTGATGCCCATAAGATCGGACGCGCCATTGCCAACTCCCAGCTTGTGAAATGCGCCTGGGCGGGAAGCGATCCGAACTGGGGCCGCATCCTGGATGCTGCAGGCTATGCAGGGGCTCATCTTGATCCAGACAAGGTGGAGATCACCTATGATGGAGTCCGAGCCGCGAAGAGCGGCATGGGATGTCAGGACGCGAAGGGCGAGGCCCGTCTCCGTAAGATCGCTGCAAAAAAAGAGTTCGCAGTCACCGTCGACCTCCATCTCGGTAAAGGCGAAGCCCGCTTGCTCACCACGGATCTCACCGAGGAGTATGTACGGCTGAATCTCTCCGAGTTTTCTCTCTAATCCTTCATGGCATCCCAGATCACATCGCGACAGCGCGCGGAGACCCTCGTCGAGGCGCTTCCCTACCTTCAGAAATTCCGAGGCAGTATTTTCCTGATCAAGTACGGGGGGAGCACCATGGAGGCGGAGGCTCAGGTGGAACGCTTCCTGATCGATATCGCTTTTCTCGATGCCGTGGGAATCCGCGTTGTGTTGGTCCATGGAGGAGGCAAGGCGATCAATGCACGGATGAAGGAACAGGGACTGACCCCTCAGTTCGTCAATGGTCTCCGAGTCACCGATGCCGCCACTGTTGAGATCGTTCGCTCGGTGCTTGATGACGAGGTGAATCCTGGGATCGTGAAACAACTGGAGGCGCTTGGCGTGAAGTCCGTTGGGATTTCCGGTAGGAATGTTTTTATCGCAAGCAAACTGCCCACTGTGGCTGGACCTGATGATAAGGAAATCGATCTTGGATTTGTCGGTGAGGCCGAGGAGGTCAATGCCGATTCCGTTCGCGAGGCTCTTGCGGCGGGTGCGGTGCCTGTCATCTCTCCGCTGGGAGCTCTGCCAACTGGCGAGGCGATGAATATCAATGCTGATGTTTCAGCCGCCGCTCTGGCCGCAGCATTGCCTGCAAGCAAGTTAATCTTCCTGAGTGATGTGCCGGGACTAATGAAGGACCCTCAGGATCCTCAATCACTCATTCATGGACTCACCGCCTCCCAGACCGAAGAACTCATCGACCGTGGCGTGATCGCCGGGGGAATGATCCCCAAAGTCCGCTCCGCTACCAAGGCATTGGCCCATGGGCTGGGCAAGGTCCATCTTCTCGGAGCCGGAGTGCCGCATGCAGTGCTTCTCGAAGCCTTTTCGGAAGAGGGCGTCGGTACGGAAATTACCCCTTAGAGCGATTTTGGTTTAATATGTCGCTTAGTTTACAAGGATAAAAACTGAGAGGATTGGCCACAAAAGGCACAAAAAGCTCAAAATCAAACAGGGCAGAAGAAGTAACCTCCCGCGCATCTTATGGCTACCTTCTTCCTCATTGCGACAAGATAAAAAGAAACTGCTCTAGGGGTAGACTTGGGATGTCGGCGGATAGCTACGTTGTTGTTCGCCCGAGGTAGGACTCTACCGCTACGCTTTCACGCCTTGCCCTCCACTCAAGATAACTTCACCCACACCAAGGCTTGGATTTCCAAGCCTTGGGATCTAGAGTGCCTCCCTTAGACGTCCAGGTTGCGGACGTTGAGGGCATTATCTTCAATGAAGATGCGTCGCGGTTCGACCACGTCACCCATGAGGATGTCGAACATACGTCCGGCCTCGAGGGAGTTGTCATCGTTGAGTTCGACCTTGAGGAAGCGGCGGCGCTCAGGATTCATGGCTGTCTCGTAGAGCTCCTTGGCGTTCATTTCTCCAAGACCCTTGAATCGTTTGACCTGGACACCACGGCGACCGACTTCCTTGACCATTTCAAGGATGCGTGGAATCGCAAAGATTTCGTGGGTGGTATCGCCGTCGATGAGGTGGAAGAGCGGGGTCTTGCTATCGGCGTAGTGCTCGATCTTGAAGCCTTTCTTGGAGAGCTCTCCCATGAGTTTCTCGATGCTCTTGGACTGATGAATTTCGACGAGACGGGCGCGGCGACGGCGTGCATTCTTGTCCACTTTGGCCACGACTTTCTCCCCTTCGGCGCTCTCCCCTTCGGAGGGCTCGGCATCGAAAAGATTGAGATCGATGTTCTTGGCCGTGAAGTCACGTAGTTCTGTCTCGTTATGGAAATACTCGACGCTCTCCTCATTGCCGTTACGGATAACGACGAGATAGGCAGGGAGGACTCCCTCGGGCGAGCGGGCATGCAGGTAAGCCTCGAAATCCCCACCAAGACGGCGTATGGCTTCGCTTGATTTCTCAAGCCTGTCGAGGAGTTCTAGGATCTCCTTGAAGGGAGCAGCCGCGATCTCTTTCTTGTCGGGAAGTGAGACGAGCTTCAGCTCCTCGGCTCCGAGGGAGATGAGGATGCGGTTGAGTTGGACGTCGTCGTCGACGTACTCCTCACGCTTCTTACGCTTGATCTGGTAGAGTGGTGGCTGGGCGATGAAGATATGCCCACGGCGAATAAGCTGAGGCATCTGGTTGTAGAAGAAGGTAAGGAGTAGAGTCCTGATGTGCGAGCCGTCGACGTCGGCATCGGTCATGATGACGATGCGTCCATAGCGAAGCTTCTCGATATTGAAGGCACCCTCCTGGTCACCATCCCCGATACCGGTACCGATCGCCGTGATCATGGTCTGGATTTCGGTGTTCTGGAGGACCTTGTCGAGACGGGCCTTCTGAACGTTGATGAGCTTGCCTCGAATCGGAAGGATCGCCTGGAAGCGACGGTCGCGCCCTTGCTTGGCGGAGCCACCTGCCGAGTCACCCTCGACGATGTAGAGTTCAGTGAGAGAAGGATCACGCTCCGAGCAATCGGCCAGCTTGCCGGGGAGTCCACCCCCTGTGAGGGCGCTCTTGCGGACGGTCTCGCGGGCCTTGCGCGCGGCCTCACGCGCGCGTGCTGCAGTGAGGGCCTTCTCGATGACCTTCTTGGCGACCGGAGGATTCTGATCGAAGTGATCCATGAGCCCCTCGTAGATCGAGGAATTCACGACACCCTCGACCTCGGTGTTGACGAGCTTGACCTTGGTCTGGGACTCGAAACGAGGGTGTGGAAGTTTGACGCTCAGCACAGCGGTAAGTCCTTCACGAACGTCATCGCCGGAGAGGGCGGGATCCTTCTCCTTGAGGATATTGTTTGCCTTCGCGTACTGGTTGATCGCACGGGTGAGTGCGGTGCGAAGTCCGGTCAAGTGAGTGCCGCCATCGGGATTCGGGATGGAGTTAGCGAAGCAAAGGATCTGATCCGTATAGGAGTCGTTGTATTGAAGAACTGCATCGACGAAGATCTCGTCGCGCTGGCGCGAAATAACGATCGGCTTCGGGTGGAGGACTGTGCGAGTCTCACCGAGCTGACGGACAAACTCTTGGATGCCGTGCTTGTAGAAGAAGGTTTCCGAACGCGGGCGGTGCTCCTCATCGTCACGCTCATCAGTAAGGACAATCTCGATGCCGGGGTTCAAGAACGCGAGTTCGCGAAGGCGGCCCGCAAGGCGCTCAAACTTGAATGTGACAGTGATTGTGAAGATCTCCGGATCAGGTAGGAAGGTGACGAAAGTGCCGGTTTGCTTCTTGTTCTTCAGCTCGCTGAGAACAGTGAGAGGCTGAGTGGTCTTGCCTTGGGCGAAGGACATGAAGTGGACCTTTCCCTCGCGCATAACCTCGACCTTGAACCAGGTGGAGAGTGCGTTGACGCACTTCGCACCGACGCCATGGAGACCGCCCGAGTATTTGTAGGCTCCCTGACCGAACTTACCGCCAGCGTGGAGGTTGGTCAGAACGAGCTCGAGGGTTGGGATCTTGAATTTGGGATGAACCTCAACAGGAATGCCTCGCCCGTTATCACGAATGGAGACAGATCCATCAGAGTGGATCGCCACCTCGACACGGGTGCAATAACCGGCCAGATGCTCGTCGATGGAGTTATCGAGAACCTCGAAGACGCAGTGGTGGAGTCCGCGCTCATCGGGATCTCCGATGTACATACCCGGGCGCTTACGAACCGCCTCAAGTCCCTCCAGCTTGTCAATCTGGGCTGCACCGTATTCCTCACCTCCTGCGGTATCCTGCTTTTCAGGGATATCAGAGTCGTCGAGGGGGATGATCGGTTCTACGGGTTCTTTTTCTTTTTTAGCCATGGGAGAGATTCAGAATGCCCGTGTATATGGGCGGTTTCGTGGTTTCCAGTAGGGTAGGGAACTGTGAGGGGCTGGGCAACGCTTTTTTGGGTGTTTTCCGCCCAAAAGCGCATGATATGGGGCTAACTCAAAGAGATAGACACCATATCTTGGGTAGAGAAAATAATATGGAACTCAGAAACTCATGAAGTAGGAAAGAATCGCAAAAATACCTTCATAAATTCATTTTCCTGATTTCCTGAGTTCCATATTCAAAATTTCAGCCTCAGATTAGGGAGATGAAGGAATATGATTTCGTGGTGATCGGTGGTGGGAGTGGCGGATATGCCGCAGCCAGAACCGCAGTCTCCCTGGGACTCTCCACGGTGGTGATCGAAGGGGGAGAAGAGGTGGGGGGACTATGCATCCTTCGCGGATGTATGCCGAGCAAGACCTTGATCGAGTCGGGCAATCGCTACCGCACCCTGCGACATGCCGGAGAGTTCGGACTGAGTGCCGAGAAAATCGGCTTCGACGCCGGTGAGATCATCGCGCGTAAGAGGCGACTCATCGCTGAGTTCGCCGACTATAGGAAGGGGCAGTTGGAGGATGGTCGTTTTGATTTCATTCGTGGTCGTGCTGAATTCCTCGATCCCCACTCCCTGCGTGTCTCCTTGATGGATGGTGAAGAGCAGATGATCTCTCTACGAAGCGGCTGCATCGCCACCGGCTCAGTAATCAATCGCCCGCCTGTTCCTGGGATCGAATCATGCCTTATCAGCGACGATCTGCTCGAGATGACGGCGATACCCGCCTCGGCTGTAGTACTCGGGGGAGGCCCCGTGGCTTTGGAGATGGCTCACTATCTCGAGTCGCTTGGCACGAAGGTGACGATCCTTCAGCGCAACACTCAACTCCTCACCGGTAGTGATCGCGATGTGGCCGATGCCCTAGCAGAGGCCTTCCGCAAGCGTGGCATGGAGGTGCTCTGTAGAACCCGGTTGCTGCGTATTGAAAAAACCGGAGATCGTTCCTCCGTCTTCTTTGAGCACGGGAATGAAGAACAGCGGATCGACGCCGATCTGGTGCTCAATGCACTCGGTCGTCGCCCTCATCTCTCCGGTCTTGGTTTGGAAAAAGCCGGAGTGGCTCTTGAGGGGGCAGCCATCTGCACCGACCTGGAGCAGAGGACCACGGCACGGCATCTCTTTGCCGCTGGTGACTGCTGCGGTCCCTACGAGGTCGTCCATATTGCCATTACCCAGGGAGAGACAGCTGCGAAGAATGCCGCCGCTCTTCTCAAGGGGGGGAAGCCCGTTGTCATCGATTACCGACTCAAGCTCTTCGCCGCATTCACGGAGCCGCAGATGGCATCGTGTGGCATGACAGAGCAGGAAGCCTGTGAAATGGGTCTGCAGGTCATTGCAGCGAGCTATCCCTTTGCCGATCATGGCAAATCGATCGTGAAGAGTGAGACCGATGGTTTTGTGAAACTGATCGCTGACGCCTGCGATGGGCGTATTCTGGGGGGAGCTGTTGTTGGTCCCGAAGGATCGGAGCTCATCCATGAAATCGTTGTCGCCATGGCCTTCAACGCAACGGCAGGTCAACTTGCCTTGGTGCCCCACTACCACCCGACACTCAGCGAGATCTGGACCTATCCAGCCGAGGAGCTGGATGAAATGGTCAACAAGAAGTCCTGAGGGTTTAAACCCTTAGGGAGTCACTTTCAGGATCGCCTGAGTGCCGTCAGTAAAAATTGCCAGGTAAACCAAGGCGCCGGTTGTTTGGTTGAAAGAACGGCTCTGACTTCCTGTTGGACCATCAGCGGTTGCCGTGACAAGCGAAGCGATTACTCGGGACTTACCATTCACGGTCAGGGCAGCTCCCTCACGCACCACGAGATCAAGTCCCCCTCCGGAATTTTGAACCCAGATGCCATGTTGGGTGAGGGTGCCCTGTTTCGGTGTTTTGTTAACTGTCAGCCCCTTGGGAACTGGGGGCAGGGGGATGGTGTTGGTGGTGGATACCGTGGCCCATAGGACAAGACGGCCAGTATCAGGGAGTGCGATCCTGTCGAATGAGGAGAAGACAGGAGGGGTGCTAGTGTAGGAAATACTGTTTGTTGACCACGAGTAGGGAGAGGCGATCGTGGCAGGGAGTGGATTTGGATAACCAGGAGCGGGTTGTCCGATCCAGGCAACGGGTTTGGTGAGATTGCGCGAAGTCCAGACACCCGTTCCCCCGTTAAAGGCATTCTTCACGGGAGTTCCATCATAGTACCATGTTCCGGTGAAGGCGACGGCGTTTGACTTGTTGTAAACAGGATCGGAGAAGCCCGTGAATCCATTCCCTCCTACCATGGGCATGAAGCTTGAGGACACCATGCTATTAGTCACGAGTTTTAGATTCCCTTGGGCATCGTCAGCCCAGATGCCAGTAAAGCTATTGGTATATCGCTGGATCCCCCACTGAATGGAGTTGGACGACATGTTGGACGAACCGGGAGGAATGACCGGACCAGGGCCATATCCGATACTCATAACCGTGCTGGCCGCGGCTCGAAAGGCTACATGATTGGAGCTGTTGAGAGCAGGATCGCCGAAGGCGGTAAAGAGCGTATTACCAGAAAATCCCGGCACTGGATCTCCCGTGGAGATGACAAGACTCTGAGGATTGGTCGGGAGTGTGGAAGAGCCAACAAGAAGAGCTTGGGATCCATCGGTAAAACTGGCCGCATAGACCAAGTCACCGGTCTTCTGGTTGACAGAGCGGGTTTGTCCACCCGCTTCGTTCGTGCAGGAGAGGAAGGAGATCGACTCCACCGTCCTGTTACTACCCTCGATGTCCAGCGTTTCACCCTCTTGGGCGATTAGCGAGAGACTTCCTGAAGCTGATTGGGCCCAGATCCCATGCTGGGTCAGCGGTGCCACGGCCACATACAAGGGCATGATATAGGGAGGATTGGTCGGTACGGGAGGGTAGTAGTAGTTACTTGTGCCTACCGTTGCGGAGAAGATCGCTCCGCCCGTATCGGGAAGAACCATTCTATCAATGGAGGAAAAACTGACCCAGTTCGTGAACGTGATCGGCGTGTTGCCCAGCAGAAAGCCGTTTGTCGATTGCTGATTGGCAAGATCGGAGAGCGTGCCCACGCTCGTGGTGAAGGGATTCGAATAACCGGGTGCGGACTCACCGACAAAAGCCACAGGGTTATAGGAATTGCTCGAAGTCCAGATCCCAGCGCCCGAGTAGAAATTCGTGACCGGAGCACCCGGTAGTATCGGTTGCGGCATGATGAATCCTGCATAATAGGTTCCCGCCCAGGCGATGGTGCCAACATTGTTAAGGATCGGATCAGAAAGAGAGCTGAAGCCTCCAGCATCCACCATCATGAAGGGAGCGCCAATCCGAGAGACGAGATTCTTTGCTCCCTTGGAATCAACTTTCCAAATGCCGCTCCAGGAATTGGTGAATTTAGGAGTGATGGTGATTGGTGTCGGCACCGGCGTTAGTGCATTTGAAAGCTTAATCGGAATAGCGGGTACAGAGATCAAGGGCATTGCGAAAGGCTGGGTAAAGACTTCATTGACCCCAGCTTGGAAGGAAACCTGTCCGGATGCATTCACCGCAGGCACGCCAAACCCTGTAAAGTAGATATTGGTGGTGGAACCTCCCGTAGCCTGTGACCCAGACGCAACGACAAGCGATGTGGTCGCCGCCCGGGTCATGGTAAGGGCAGAAAGGAGAAGAAAAATCAGGGGGGAGAATGTCTTCACTTACTAAAAGTCTGGTTCAAGCCCTCAGCTTCACAAGAAGTATTTGGGGCAGCTTTCGATTTTTGAAAACACCGAAGGCCTCCTTGGTACGGGGTACCTTCGTGAAGAATCTAGTTTCGGGCAGTGGGTGCTGCACCCGAAGCCTGTGCGGAAGCCGAGTAGGGGTACTGACTTGCAAGGGCTTGGATCGCGCGCTTGGCTTCGTCCATCTTCCCCTGCTGAGCGAGAAGGCGCGCCTGAGAGAACAGGGCGAATGGCGCGCCGTAAGACTGGGGGAATCCGGCTGAGGCCTGCTGGTATGCGTTCAGTGCCTCGTCTGTCTTCCCGGCTACCCTTGCATTCGACGCACGACCAATCAGGGCGGAGACTGCCAGAGGGCTACGGGAGTAGGTCTCGGCAAAGCGGGAATAAAGAGCGTTCGATTCCTCGAGTTTCCCTGCATCACGTAGGGATGCGGCAAGCAGGAGCATGGCATCCGCCGCAGCGGGGCTCTTCGGATATTTAGAAATCACCTCATTCAAGGCTGCATCGGTCGATGCTCCTGCAAGTAAGGCCCTCGAAGATTCTTCGGAAGCCCGGTTTGAGGCAATCACGCCTAGGACGACAACAATAATCACCACGAGTGCGGTAACTCCGCCAAGCAGAGCACCCCTATGATTCAGCCAGAGTAGCTCAACTCCTGAAGGAGGGGCGATTTCTTGATCGGCTTCTGGCGGTGTAAAGATGGAGGACATGAAGAAAGGTGGTTAGGCTGAAGGCTGTAAGACTGTTAGATATAGAGGAACAGGGAATGCTAAAGGAATCAAGCCAAGTGCTCGTGATATGCATAATGGCTCGCACCATTCATGATAGTGGGATGACCTGACAGCCTAATAGTCTTTAGTCTAATCAACCTAGGCGCTATTGCGCCTAGCCTCCCACCTGCGCGCGGGCTTCCTCGGCGAGGGCGGTGCTAAGGTAGCGCTCTCCGGTCGAGCAAGCGACGGTGACAATAAGCTTGCCGGCGTTTTCAGGGCGCTTGGCGAGTTCGATCGCAGCATGAACATTGGCTCCCGAGCTGATGCCGGCAAGAATTCCCTCTTCCTTGGCAAGACGGCGAGCCATCGCAAACGCCTCATCATTTGTGACCGTGATGACCTCGTCGACGATATCGAGATGGAGATTGCCGGGGACGAATCCTGCCCCGGTTCCCTGGATCTTGTGAGGACCGGGCTTCACGGGCTCACCAGCCTTGGTTTGAGAGATGACGGGAGAATCCTTGGGCTCCACAGCGACGGCCTGGAAGCTTTGCTTACGGGCCTTCAGGGCCTCTGCCACACCGGTAATGGTCCCGCCTGTACCAACGGCTGAGACAAGGATATCCACTTTGCCATCCGTATCCTCCCAAATCTCCTCTGCGGTAGTCTTGGAGTGAATGGCAGGGTTGGCTGCGTTATTGAACTGCTGGGGCATCCAGGAGTTCGGTGTCTCTTTCAGAATCTGCTCCGCACGAGCAATGGCCCCCTTCATCCCTTCGGATCCCGGAGTGAGGACAAGATGAGCTCCCAACATGGCAAGGAGGGTGCGACGCTCCACGCTCATCGTCTCTGGCATCGTGAGGATCAACTTGTAGCCCTTAGCCGCTGCCACGAAGGCAAGAGCGATACCGGTGTTCCCGCTGGTGGGTTCGACAATGGTGGTGCCTTCTTTGAGTAGTCCCTTGGCCTCGGCATCAGCGATCATGGCGGCACCAATACGATCCTTCACGCTCCCGAGCGGATTGAAGAACTCGCACTTCACGGCGATCGTAGCCGGGAGATCCTTGGTGATGCGATTAAGGCGTACGAGGGGTGTGTGACCGATCGTGTCGATGATGGAGTTGTGCATGTGTCCCATGGGATGGTGTAATTTTAGGTTATGGTGGAGTTCTCTAATAACTACTGCAATGGTCGAGGATCCGTCCAATAATTTTTATTTTTCAAACGGTGGGTGTTTGAGCTTCAAGAGGCATTTTTCAACCAGAGCTTCGCATTCAGATCCATGTGCTGACACTGGTAACATCAAGGAATCATAGATTCGCCATACCGGAATGGGAATTTTTCCGGAGTTGGGCATGCTCAGCCAGTCTTTGGATTGATAAGCAGAGATCAAAAGACCGACTCTGCATGTTGGTTCGTTGTTGTGATTGGAATCTGAAATGGAAATTTTGGAGGTTTTTCCCAAAGTTTTATTTTGATTCGGCTGATTTTTACGCGCCGCAAGGGATTTTTCTTCGAGATGCGAGGACTTCATTTTTCCGATTGTTGGCATGATCACCAGGTCAGCATCTTCAGCTTCCGGGACAATGTGATAGCCCTCTTTGACGAGTTGATTCTCAATCATCGAGACAAGCTTCATTTGCACGTCAAACTCGTCACCCACTGTCTCCATGGCGACAGTGACGCGCTTTGATCGAATCGCTTGCGGATTCAGGATTTCCGCATCTTGAGAGGATGCGGACGTACTCGCCAGCACGGACCACATCGTTAAAAGCACCATTCCTAGAATCTTCACGCTCAATGTGTTCCAGGTAGGGAAGCTGTATCCGTCTTCTGATTTCCGGTGTTTTCCAACTCCGTGGAACCGTCTTGATTTCCGGGAGTGTCAGCCTGTTGTGGCGAGGCTATTTGGCTGAGAGACATCATCTCAAGTCCTTTCAGCCTTGCATGGAGTGCCTCGTTGGGATCCTCGGTTTCAGCACAACCTGCAAGGGTTATGCATCCCACTATCGAAAGAATCACCGTGAAGATAGATTCAATTTTCATTACCAAGGATCCTTGACCTGAGCTTTCCAAGATGTCACGGCATAAGCTGATTATGGGTCCTTATCTCGTCAATACATCTCGATGGTTTCTAATGGCTATCTTCATGGCCAGTCTCTGGCTCTGGGGAGGGACCCGTCCATGGACCGTTGATCTCATTCGATGGTTGCTCCTAGGAAACCTACTTCTTTTTTGCGCTGGTTTGATAGCAGAGCGACGTTTTCCTCGGATCCCTCTCATCGCAACTCTCCTTATGATGATGCTCTTAGCCGAGGGCTGGTGGCATGTGCTGGATATCCAGTTTCATCCGTTAACTGAAGTACCTGAAGGTGATTTCATCCCGATGATCGCCCGGTTTACTGATGCTCCCCTGGCTATGAAAGCAATGCTTCTCATCACAGGTTTGATTGGAGCTTTCTGTATGGCCTCCGATCTCTCCACAAGTCGAACGTGGTTCATGCGTGTTTGGATCGCCATCGCTGTAGGTGGCGTCAGCATCGTGGCCTTGGGGTTGGCACAGAGTATTACCAAAGCGCCGGCCATTTTCTGGAATGAGCACGAGGATACCGGGAACACTTTTTTTGCTGTATTCAGGTATCACGCCAATGCGGGAGCTTTTCTTAACCTTTTGCTTCCACTAGTTGGTGGCCTTTGCATGATCAGCGTGATCAGACAATGGAGCCAAGCTGCGAGGGTGTTCTGGTTGGTCTCTTTTTGCGCTACCCTTGCATCCGTCTTTGTGAACATTTCACGCGGCGGTCACCTAGTCTGTGTTGTCATGTTTCTGACAGCATTCTTGATGGTAATTCTTCTCAGGCCATTGAGAGGAACTATGAAGTTGGGAAAGTTGATAATCCCATTCCTGAGTATCGTGGCAGGCGTGGTTCTTCTTGCCTGTTGTATCGGAGTCAATACTTCGCTTTCGCGATGGAAGGACCAGCAGTTTGATGACTCCCAGCGGTTGCTTACCTACAAGGTCATTGTTCAAAATATGATCCCCGAAGCCGGTTGTTTCGGGAATGGAGCAGGAAGTTTTAGATCATTGTTCGCCTCAGCCGTGGAGGCCAGCGGACGTCCAGTCGAGGGAAACTGGACGAAGGCTCATAACGATCATTTGCAGACCATTGTCGAGTGGGGGTGGTTTGGATACTCCCTGTGGATAATTCTATCAGCTTGGGCAATTACCAAAGGTATCAGATTAACACGCTCTGCCGAGTTAAGAGTGCGAATTTTCGGTTTCTGCTCATCACTCTCTCTTTTCGGCATACTGTTACATGGTTTGGTGGATTTTCCTCTTCAGATCTCTAGTCTTCAGCTCATGACAGCACTATTAGGTGGTATGCTCTGGGGGATGAGGGTGAAACAAAAAGCAAACGACATCCAAATAGATTAAACCGAAATCTAGCTGTAATTTCGACATCATTTTATTTGGAATTTTAATTTTTACAAAGCGTTTACAGGTAGCTGAATACTTTTCGATCATTTTATTTGGCCAAACCGTCGACAGACAAAAAGCTCACCATACTCCCGGGTTTCAAACCCTTGGTCCGCAATAGCCTGTATGCAGACTGCTCTGGCTTCATGGCCATGTAACTCAATGACCAGATTGTCCACTTTTCCTAACCATTCCTCAACCCCCGACGAGAACACTTCAATTTCACTTCCCTCGATATCTATCTTAAGTATCGAAATCCTAGCAAAGCCACTCCTTTTCAAGATCGTGCCGATATCGATTGAATCGATCATGCCAATTTCACCAGATCTGATTGAACGAACTGTCCTTGACCATTCTCGACCGTCACTAAAAGGCTCCTCGGACATAACAAGCTGAGATTCATTAGACCAAACCCCCTTCAGTAGAGCTTCGCTACGGTCGTCGTACCAAGCCAGGTTCTTTTTTAGAAGGGCAAAATTTTCCGGATCGGGTTCGACGGCAATAACCTTCGACCTGGGAAATCGAGTTAGAAAATATGCCGACGAATAGCCAATATTTGCACCGCAATCGATGATAAGTTCCGCACTTTTGACCTCATCGAGACATTGATACTCCCGTTCAGCAAAGATCTGAAGATACACTTCCCGATCCGATGTTCGAGGACGGCACAGAAGGGGGTGTTTGGAGTGCTTTGAATATAGCTTATAGGGACGAGATATGGCGCCAGAGAATTCGAGGGTTTTTTTTAGACAGTAGATTCCAGATTGAAGAACCCCAATGTTTTGCACA
>CAIKYN010000074.1 GCA_903831635.1 uncultured Spartobacteria bacterium | reverse complement strand
TGTTCGCCGCCGTGAAGGTCTTTCCGGAGCCGGTAACTCCCAGAAGCGTCTGATGCCGGTTCCCCATTCGGATCGAGCGTGTCAGTTTCTCGATCGCCTGACCCTGATCCCCCTGGGGCGTGTAATCGGATCTCAGGTCAAAAGGCATCGGGAAAGGAAAAAGTTAAAATGAAAAATGAAGAATGGGGCAAACCATACAGTATCCACTCATAGCATTGCCGGCGCAATAAGTGGATCTCTTGCAATCATTCATTCATTTTCAGAGTTCCATAATGAACGCATCCCTATTCTCGATTCGAATCTGGCGATCCGTCCAAGGCTGTTATAGAATGAGACTTCATGAACAAGCGCCTGCTCGATCCTGCTCTTTTACCGATTCTTGAAAAAGTCGAGGCAGGTCAACGGCTCAGTGGAAAGGAAGGAGTATCCCTCTATGCTTCCCATGATTTGAACGGACTTGGCTATCTGGCCAATATCGTTCGTGAGCGGAAGAACGGTAACGTGGCTACCTATGTTTTCAACCGCTACGTCAACTACTCCAACATCTGCATCCTGAACTGCCAGTTCTGCGCCTTCAGCGCCAAGAAAAGGGATGATCATGCCTTTGAAATGGCGATCACCGATGTCGCTGCCAAAACCAAGGAGGCGTGGGAAAACGGTGCTACCGAGATCCATATGGTCGGTGGCCTGCACCCGACACTGCCAGCCTCATGGTACCTTGATCTGCTTCAGGCGATGCGGGAGGCAGCTCCTAGCATTCATTTGAAGGCTTTTACTGCGATAGAGATTCGCCACCTCTCGGACCGTGTCTTTAAGAAGCCTCTTCAAGAGACCTTGGAGATCCTGCGTGATGCCGGGCTAAATGCCCTCACTGGAGGAGGCGCCGAGATCTTTGATCAACAGGTCAGGGATACCATCTGCCGTGGCAAGGAGACAGGCGAGGAGTGGCTGGAGGTTCACCGCACTTGGCACAAGATGGGCCAACGAAGCACCGCCACGATGCTCTACGGTCATGTGGAGACCGCTGAGCACCGGATCAATCATCTTCTTCAACTGCGAGGCCTTCAGGATGAGACTCAGGGCTTTACGGCCTTCATCCCGTTTGCTTTTGTGCCTGAGACTACGGAGCTTGCCCATATTCGCCCCGCCTGTTCCACGGACGAACTGAAGAATCTGGCCATCTCGCGCCTTATGCTCGATAACTTCGACCATATCACCGGCTACTGGATCAGCCTTGGCCTCCCATTGGCTTCCATCGCACTGAACTACGGGGTGGATGATCTCCATGGGACCATTCAGGAGGAGAAGATCTTCCACATGGCCGGCGCCAAGACCCCGCAGCAGCAGACCATCGCCGCCATGGAGAAGGCAATCAGGGAGGCGGGGAGGGAACCGATGCAAAGGGACACCTTCTATCGCAGGATCGAGTCGACCTCTTCCAGAAAGGCGACTGTTTCCGAAGTTCTCCCCGCGTGAACGATACCGTCCCGAGGATTGGTTGCGTTCCTTACCTCAATGCCCGTCCCTTGGTGGAGGGAATTACCTATCCAATCAGAGAGCTTGTTCCTGCAAAGTTAGGTGATGCTTTTCAGGCTGGAGAGTTTGACGTCGCACTTCTCTCGTCCATAGATGTTATTACGAGTCTGCATCCCTATGCCGTGGATGGGATCTCGATCTCTTCTCAGGGTGATGTTTACAGCGTGGTGCTGGCTTATCAAGGGGATCTGAGAGGCATTAAAAAGGTGGTTCTTGACCCAGCCTCCCACACGTCGAATGCCCTCCTTAGAATCGTTTTGGAGGATTTCCATGGGATTTTCCCGGAATATGTTCAATCTCTTGAATTGAATTCCTTGGATCTTTCTTCGGAGGTACCGACTCTTCTGATTGGCGATCGAGCCATTAATGCAAGAAAAAGGACAACCTCAAGGAATGTTCACTTCCTTGATCTTGGAGGAGAATGGTTCCGTTATACCGGACTTCCCTTTGTCTTTGCTTTGTGGTCACTTAGAGATTCTTTTACTAAAAAAAAGGAAACATCTGATCTTCTCCGAAGTGCTAAGGTCGCCGGTTTAGCTAAGCGTGCCGAAATCGCAACAAGGGATCAAGATCCCGAGTTTGCCCTGCACTACCTCACTGAGTCGATCCGGTATGATCTTGGAGTTAAAGAAAAAGCCGGACTGGCTCTATTTTCAGAGTTTTTAATAAAGCATAATCTTTCAGAAAATAATCAAGAAATATATTTTTTCTAATTGCCTTATTAAATTTCATAAAAGATTAGATTGCGAATAATCTAAATGAAGTATCATCGAAATGTGATCAGCGTTTCATCATGAAAGTATCCGATAAATCTTTCCTGCGAAGACTTGGTATCCGTGAGGCGATCGGCCTCAGTCTCGCGGGGATGGGCCCTACTTTGGGGATGAATCTGAATCCTCAGGAGCCCTCTCGTCATGTCGGTCAATTGATACCACTGGTTTTTTTATTAAGTATGTTTCTCGTGGTGCTGGTGGCTTGGTGTTTTGCTCGCCTCTCCAAACTGCATCCTAATGCAGGCTCCGCCTTCGGATTCGTTTCGGCAGTTATGGGACCGCGAGCAGGACTTCTTGCCGGATGGGCCATGCTCGGAGCCTATCTTTTCTTCGGAATGCTGGGCGTTTCAGGATTCGGCCTCTTTCGAGGCGATCTTGCAGCAAAATTCCATCCCGCGCATCACCCCTCGATCTTTGTTTTCACCCTGACTGGGGCACTGTTGGTCGGGCTGCTTGCAGTGACTGCCGCGCGGCGCGCAGCGATTATCCTCATTATCTTGGAGGGGATGGCTGTGATAGCGATGCTCATACTTTCGGCGATCGTGATTTGGAGAGTATTCCAAGGAATGGTTCCGGCAGGATTTGGCGGTGATCCCTCGATCCGTGGCCTGTTCATCCCTTCATCGGCCATTTCCCCCGCTGCTTTCGCCCTGGCCATCTCCTTTGGTTTCTTGTCGTTTGCGGGCTTCGAGGAGGTGGCCACCATGGCCGAAGAGGTCAAGCAACCGACCTTCACGATCCCGAGAGTACTCCTGGGGACAGTGATTGGTGGAGGGCTCGTCTTCGTCCTTGTGACAAGTGCCGAAGTGCTTGGATATGGGGGCAATCCAGCTGGCATGGCCCTTTTTGCCAAATCTGACTCTCTGCTCGGTGATCTGGGTAGAATCTATTTTGGGGGATGGTGCGGTGATCTCATGGATATTTTTGCAACGTTCTCCGCATTGGGGGCAGGACTTGCTTCAGTGATGGGGGCCTCTCGAATCCTCTTTGCCATCTTTCGGGAGTTCTTTCCCACAAGTCGCGTTGCCCGCCTTTCTGGCCAGGGATCATCACCGCTGCTCGCTTCCCTATGCGTCGTCGCGGTGGTTGTCGGGGGCTACCTCGTGATGAGACTTCTCTTTCATGGCACGGGATCGGATCCCTTTTTCTGGGCTTCCACATTGGGGGTGCTGGCCTTGTTGATCTCCTATCTTCTCGTGGTGATCAGTGCCGGGATCTCCCTTCTTCGGAATTCGAGTGCAGAGTCCCGCTGGATGATCCTTATCCCCACAACGGCCGCATTGGCTATCGGTTACACGCTATTTGTGAATGTCTACCCAATGCAGAAAGGGGCTTACGGCGTGATTCCTTGGATTGTGCTGGGGTGGTGCCTGCTACCGGTGATCTGGATGATAAGTTCCCCCACTCGGCGTTTGCTCTAATTCAGACTTTGCCTTCGATCTTGATACTATTTTCTGCTGCTACTTGGAAATGGATAGACAGGTTAAGATTGGTGCCTTCATATCTATGATTGCTTTCTGCTCGTACAAATACA
>CAIKYN010000073.1 GCA_903831635.1 uncultured Spartobacteria bacterium | reverse complement strand
TCTTTTATTCAAGGATCCTGCACTGAAATCCCTTTGCCCGATGCCATGATTGATGTGGTGGTAAGTTTTGAGACAATCGAGCATCTCACGGAACATGATCAGATGATCTCGGAGATCAAGCGCGTGCTGAAACCTGATGGATTATTAATCATTTCCAGTCCGGAGAAACATCAGTACGGGAAGATTCTTAAAGCTCCCAATCCCTTTCATGCCAAAGAATTACAGGGGGATCAGCTGGTAGAATTATTAAATAAAAACTTCAAACACACGGCGTATCTGGGCCAGAGATTTGTCCAGTGTTCCGCGCTCTTTCAACTTGGCAGACCTCAAGGAGTTTCAAAAACCTACCAACTGAACGATTCCTCAATCAAGGCGGAGGTCGGCCTTCCCGAACCAACCTATTTGATAGGTATTTGCTCCGATAGCCCCCAGCATCAACTCCAAGCTGGTGGATTGTGCGAATACACCGTATCAGCGGGAAATAATCGATGAAAACACATGCATTTATTATCTCGTGGACCGGAATGCATGAGAACAGCCAACTCATCGCAACCCAATTAAGTGGGCATGTCGATCGGGTAACTATTATTTACAGTGACCGAGACGAGAGCCTCGAAATCTTGGGTGATTTCGAGGCGGTCAAAGTATCAAACGAATGGTTTTGGAGTAAAAAGTTTGAGAAATGCCTCGATCTCTGTGACTCAGACTTACTGATCCTGATCCAAGGAGACGCCACCTGCAGTAACTGGGGCGAGCTTCCTGGGAAGTGCAAAGCTGATTTTCTAGCACATCCCTTGATCGGAGTCTGGGCCCCGCTCATAGAAAAACTATTTTTCCCAGTCCAGGAAGCCATGATGGGAGTATCGAATAATTCAAGTCTGATTGTGGTTTCTGAGACCGACGGGGTGGTTTTTGCGATTCCCTCAGTTATACAGAGTCTCTTAAGGAAAATTAATTATAATCAAAGCAAGTATGGATGGGGAATAGAAATGGCGATGTGTGCCTTTGCCTATGCAAACAGACTGATTGCAGTCGTTAATCAAGACATTAAAGTCTCTCATCCTGACGGAAGCGGTTACCCCAGAGAGGATGCCTTGAAAGAGGTGATGTCAATTATCAACCAATTGCCCGTCCACGAGAAACTGATTTCCCGACTCTGTTTCCAATATGCGATAAGAAACCGAGGGGGAGATATCAGCCAATTCCTATAAAATCGGCAAAGAGGATTTATCATTCCCTCAGACACTTAGTTTGTAGCGATTGATTGAGCGTCTACTTCATGATGAGCTTCTGCGTGGTGAAGGCCGGTGCGAAGTAAGTGTTTCCGGAGTTCGTGGCGGTAATGGTGGCTTCAGCGCTGGGCCACCAAACGAACTAAGCCTCTAGGAAGAAGCTCGGAAAATTTACCGAAGGCAAATCAGGAGGGCATGGCTTTGCGGCAGGCAAAGTGACGTTAATGCCGTATAAATTATACTGCGAGCGCGGACTAACAACGCGCGGCGCCAAACTCCCAAGACGACCACCCCGTTGGGTTACTGGGGTTCGTAGAGAATCCTCCCGCACTGCGGACACCCGACGATCTCCTTCTCGGCTTTCACTTCGAGGATCGCTTGGTGGGTGACCTGCATGTTGCAACCGGCGCAGACGCCATGCTCGACGGTGACGAGAGCGATGCCGTTCTTGCTCTTGAAGAGGCGGTTGTAGCGGTCGAGGAGATCCTCGTCGATTCCAGTAATGAAGCTGGGGCGATCGGCTTCGAGTTCCTTCTGACGGGCATCGAGGTTCTCCTTGCGGGTGACGAGCGAGGCCATGTGGGTTTCGACCTTCTTCTTCTCGGCGGCGTGGGCTTCCTGGGCGGCCTGGAGTGAAGGCTTGAGGCTTTCGGCCTCTTCCATGAGAACGAGTTCGCGGTCCTCGAGTTCAATGATGACCTTCTCGGCCATCTCGATCTCGTGGCGCAGGGCGGAGAATTCCTCGTTCTTACGGGTCTCGAGCTGCTGGTTCTTGTAGCGGGAGATCTGGTCCTGCTTGGCCTTCACCTCGACCTCGAGCTTGTTGCGCTCGACCTCGATCTCCTTCTGTCGGCTACGGGCTGCCTCGAGGCGGTCATCGGCGGCCTTGAACTCACGATCACGGGCTGCCTTTTCCCCGGGAAGTGCGGCGATCTCGGTGAGGACGGCGCGGAGTTTTTGATCGCGATCCTGGAGGACGAGGAGCTTTTCGATTTCTGGGAGCATGGAGATGGGTGGGGAGTAAGTGAGTGGAGACCTCTTTTCAGAATCTCTACTTCCAGAGGTAGGATTGGGTGAGGGCAACGATCTTGCCGTCGACGATGAGAAGGCAACGCCAGTTCGTGACCTGACCGTTCTCAAGATAATCGTCGCCGATGATGGAGAAGCGGGTGCAGATGGAGCCCTTCACATTGCTGTAGCTCTTCTCGCGCGCCATGACGAAGTTGCTGAGGCTTGCTTGGCGGTACTCCAGGCGGACGGTGACGTCGGCCGGGGTGCCGTGGTTCCACCAGAAGAAGTTGAAGTAATTTCCCTTCAGCTGATCCTTGTCGAGGGAGGTGGTCGCTGGCCACATGTAGTAGCGGCGCTCGAATTCGATGGCTTCGTTCGGTTTCCCAGCCTCCTTTTGGAAGAGGGCGGGGTCATTCAGGAACTGGGTCTCTTTCCGGAAGGTAAAGGCCGGGTTAATCGAGAGTGGCAGGACGTTTGCCTGATCCAGTTTCACCTGAGGAGGCTCTTGGCTCGTGGCGCATCCT
>CAIKYN010000072.1 GCA_903831635.1 uncultured Spartobacteria bacterium | reverse complement strand
AGAGCAGGGTGTTGGATCCCCTTCTTTACAGACAATCACCTGGAGGTTGGGCCTCCTGTAATAAAGGAGTTTCTGGTGCTGACTTCCCTCGTAATAAAGGAGGGTTGGCTTCCTGTAATGATCATGAAGATAGCGCCAGGCCCCGATTTCCGTAGCCGCTGGAATGAGCATGCTGAAGCAGGCGATGATATTTACTGTCCAGAGTGCCCGGATGATCAGTGGGAGATATTTCTGAATGGAACGGAAGCGGTCCTCCAGTTCGCCAAGGGTCCCCATCATAAGGATCGGCATGAATCCGAGCATGGGGAGCAGGAAGCGGATTTCCTTATGTCCAATCAGGCAATGAAACAGGACAAACGGGGCGACGATGCTGGTCAGAATATCGAAAGGAAATCTGATGGTCTGCCGGAGGGTAGACAAGACATAGAGGGGGCCGAAAGGAAGGTAGATGGACACCATGAAGAGATACGCAAACCAGGGCGACACGCCCGAGGCATGGTTCATCGTACCCGTGACAATGTTCTGATAGTAATAGTTATAGGGACTCAGAACAAAACGGCCGTAAAAGAAATAATCGGCCAGTAGGGTGAAAACCGAGATGGAAAGAAGGATGCTTAGGGAAAGAAGGATCCAGTGGAACAATGTTTTCCTTCTCCAGGAGAAGATGAAAAACCATACGACCAGTCCAAGGATCGAAAATCCAATCTGGAAGCGGCATGAAAATGAGAGTCCCAACAGAAGACCTGCTGCGATGATTGGAAAAAGGCGCCCCGATGTTTGTAGGCTTCCATAGAACAAGCCCACCGCCAGCAGGAGCAGATGACCGGAGATATTCTCGGAGTTGAAATGGGTGTTGGAGTAGAGAACCAGCCAGGTGAAAAGGCTGAGAAGGACGAAATAGTCCCGATAACTCTCTCGGACTCTGTGAATGATGGCATTCGTGAAGACGAGGATCGAGGCGATCGAGAAAATGCCAGTTATGAGGTAGATGATGTAATTAACCGTAAACGGATTGACTTCATTCGTAACAAGACCAAGCAACCTGTACACCGCGACGACCATCCAGACCTGGATGGAGGGGCGCATTTGGCTGTCGAACTCCCAGAGTCTCAGGTCGGCATGAGCGACATATCCAAGTTTCCAAGCTGCAAACTCAAAGATCTGAGAGTATTCGTCTCCGCAGAGATGGCCGAAATTAGTCCAACTTGATACTACCGCAATGGCGCATGCCACGATGGCATAACGGAGGTAGGTTTTATTTTGTAAAATCGAAAGCAACGGAAAGAAGAAGTCTTGTCCTTTGGGATAGGGGGCACAAGTGAGAAAGGAGAAGTGAACGTCAATGCGGCCCAATAAGGCCACACAGATCATTTTCCATACAGAGCCTGCACCAGTTTCTGTGTTCGCGTCCCGGGAAGAGCACCCGGATGCATGGCGCTTGGGATGAAGGCGAAACCGAGACCGAGTTCTGGATCGGCAAAGCCGAGGGAGCCTCCCGCACCGGGATGACCAAAGGAGCATTTTCCAGTACCGTAGACTCCGAAATCATTCGTCATGAATCCTGTGGAGAAGGCGGTCTCGTCGATGAGTACGCGATCCTGACCTTTGGAGAGAGTCGTGCACATGGACGCAAGTGTCTCCGGTCGGAAGAATCCCCCTCCATCACTCGCTAGAAGACTGTAGAATCTGGCCAAGGAATCCGCTGTGGCGATGGCTCCAAGTGATGGAATGGAGGCCCTACGCATTTCAGGCGTATTCATCACCGAGGGGGTCAGCGTAGCTTTTTCGGAATTGGGTTCACTGAGAGCGCGGCGTGTGAGGGAAGCGGTATTGGCGAAGGCCGCTGAGAAAGGACCAGGAGAAGGGAGCGATTTTGGTGCGATCACAGTGGCGGCTGATTCCACGAGCGCTTCCGGAAGGCCGAACCAGAGGTCGAGACTCAGAGGTACTTGGAAGACCTTTTGCCAATACGAGGAGAGTGTTTCGCCGGTAATCCGCCGGATGATTTCATCGAGTAGGAATCCAAAGGTTCGAGCTCCATAGCCATGCGTTGCGTCATAGGGCCAATTGGGAGCCTGAGTGGCAAGGGCTTTAGCGACAGTTTGATGATCCGTGATGGGAAGGTTTTTTTGATCGATCGCTGCCAAGCCGGCACGGTGGGAAAGTAATTCTGTTAGCGCTATCCGCTCTTTTCCGTTTGATGCAAACTCGGGCCAAAGCTCAGAGACAGGAGTCTCCAGAGAAATTCCTCGGGTTTGAAGAGAGTGAAGGGTGCAGGCTGCTGCCACTCCCTTGCTGGCTGACCAGATCAAGCAGGGAGTCGAATCCTCCCATCTTCTTCCCGGAGAAGACTCCCCCGCATGCACTGAAAAGAGTTGTTTGCCTTCCTGATAGATGGCCAGAGAGCATCCTCCTTGGGGTGTCTCTGCCATGACTTCATCGAAGGCCCGTTCAAGCCGTTCCCTGACCTCATCATGATCGAAGCTATGCATCCTCACTCCAGTTCCGCACGGATCGCTTCCAGATCAGGATCCTGTTTTGCAAAATCACGGTAGGTTTCATCGAGGGCAAAACTTTTTTTCAGGCTCCGCATCGCCGAATCATTGTTTCCAAGGACAGCCTCGTAACAGCCGATATTATAATGAAACGTGGGGTCGTTCCTAAGGACTTGAGGGCCTCTGAGAAGGAGATCGCGCGCTTCGGTCGTGCGCCCCAGTTCGTGGAGAGCAAAGGCGCCATGGATGTAGGCGGAGAGAGCCGAGGAGTTGAGTCGCAAGAGCTCCTCCGCAGAGGCGAGGGCATCCGACCATCTGCCTCCCTGCATCAGGATATGCAGACGCATTTCAATCAGATCAGGGTCCGAAATCATCGGGCTCTGAACGGCAACGAGCTCGGCAAGGGCCTCTTCGACCATGCCGAGCTCTAGATAACCTTGGGCAGCTAGTAGCGCCCGTTCGCTCATTTATTCAATGCTCTCGACCTTATGCAATGGTGACCTCGGGGCAGAGGTAGACATCCTGAATGGTGCGAAGGAGCTTGGCTCCCTCTTCCATCGGGCGCTGGAAGGCCTTACGTCCCGAGATGAGTCCGGTGCCGCCGGCGCGCTTGTTGATGACGGCGGTCTTGACCGCGTCATGGAAATCTTGGGTTCCGGAGGCGCCGCCGGAGTTGATGAGACCGGAGCGCCCCATGAAGCAGTTGATGACCTGATAGCGGCAGAGGTCGATCGGATGATCGGTGGTCAGCTCCGTGTAGATGCGCTCGTCGAGCTTTCCGTAGCTCGAATTACCTGTGTTCAGGGCCTTATAGCCACCGTTGTTCTCCGGAAGCTTCTGTTTGATGATGTCGGCCTCGATGGTGACGCCGAGATGATTTGCCTGACCGGTAAGATCTGCCGAGAGATGGTAATCCTTGTCCTTCTTGAAGGCATCGTTGCGGAGGTAGCACCAGAGAACAGTCGCCATGCCGAGCTCGTGGGCATGATGGAATGCCTCGGCCACCTGGATGATCTCATGGCTGGCATCCTCGCCGCCGAAGTAGATGGTGGCACCGATGGCCGCCGCACCCATGTCATAGGCCTCATCGATCGTGCCAAACATGATCTCGCGGGCGACATTCGGGTAGGTAAGGAGCTCGTTGTGGTTCACTTTGACCAGGAAGGGAATGTGGTGGGCGTATTTGCGCGCCACGGAACCGAGGACGCCGAAGGTCGAGGCGACGGCATTGCAGCCACCCTCGATGGCGAGCTTCACGATGTTCTCGGGATCAAAGTAGATCGGGTTCTTGGCAAAGCTCGCTCCCGCAGAGTGCTCGATTCCCTGATCGACGGGCAGGATCGAAAGGTAGCCGGTATTGGCCAGACGTCCCGTGCCGTACAGGCGCTGGAGATTGGCAAGGACGCGGGGATTGCGATCGCTGCCGATGTGAATGCGGTCGACGAAGTCGGGGCCTGGCAGATGAAGGAGGTCCTTGGAGACCGTCTTGCATTGGTGATTGAGAAGGGAGTCTGCGTCCGCCCCGAGGTAGTTTTTAATTTCGTTGATCATGATCAGAATACTTCGTAGCAAATCGCGTGCCGCGTCGAGGATAAATCGATTACAGAAAGGACACAGAAAGGCTCACTAAAACCCCCGGATGCTATGGGTTCACACAGACGGTCCTTAAATAAAAACGCCCGGTGTGACCCGGGCGTTTTCATTGAATGAATCTAATGATCGAGGACTAGTAAGCGGCCTGAGCTCCCTTGATATTCTTCTTCTTGATCCAGGACATACGGGAACGGAGTTGGCTACCCACCTTCTCGATGGGGTGCTTCTCGCCGGCCTTGAGGAGGGCATTGTACTTCTTCTTTCCACCCTTGGCCTCGGCAATCCAATCTTTGGCGAATTTGCCGGTCTGAATGTCCTTGAGGGCGCTCTTCATGCGCTTCTTCACAGATGCATCAACGACTTTAGGTCCGACGACGATGTCGCCGTACTTGGCGGTCTCGGAAATCGAGAATCGCATACCACTGATACCCGATTCATTGATCATGTCGACGATGAGTTTGAGCTCATGGAGAACTTCGAAGTAGGCCATCTCGGGCTGATATCCAGCCTCGACGAGCGTCTCGAATCCAGCCTGGATCAGTGCTGCGGTACCACCGCAGAGAACGGCCTGCTCGCCGAAGAGATCGGTCTCGGTCTCCTCCTTGAAGGTGGTTTCAAAGACACCTCCACGGGTGCCGCCGATGCCCTTCGCCCAGGTGAGGGCAGTCTTCTTAGCCGTGCCGCTCTTGTTCTGGTAGATGGCGATGAGGGTAGGGACACCCTTGCCTTCCTGATACTGACGGCGGACGGTGTGACCGGGGCCCTTGGGTGCAACCATGATGATGTCGACATGCTTCGGTGGCTGGATCGTCTTGTAGTGGATCGCAAAGCCGTGGCTGAAGAGCAGGGTGTGCCCGGAATGGAGATTGGGGGCGATATCCTTCTCATAGACCTCGGGGATGACGAGGTCGGGGACCGCCACCATGACCACATCGGCCTTCTTGACTGCCTCGGCTGTGTCGAAAACCTGGAAGCCGAGCTTCTTGGCAACCTCGCGGCTCTTGCTCTTGGGGTAAAGTCCGATGATGACCTTGACGCCGCTCTCTTTGAGATTGAGGGCATGGGCGTGACCCTGGGAACCGAAGCCGATCACGGCACAGGTTTTCCCCTTGAAGAACTTCAGGTCGGCATCTTTGCAGGTGTAGATTTTAGCGGGCATGGGTTGGTGGTTGTTGTTTTTGGTGATTGGGAATTAGTGATTGGTCGTCGCTGGAATGGTTACTTGGATCGGGCTAGTGCGATCTTGCCCGTGCGGGTCAGCTCTGTGATTCCGAACTGATCCATAAGGGCTAGGAACTTGTCGATCTTGCTCTCGGATCCGGTGACCTCGATCGCGAGGCGCTTCGGTTGGACATCGATGATCTTGGCGCGGAAGATGTCGCAGATCTGCATGATCTCACCCCGGGCCTTGGCGTCAGCTTTCACTCGGATGAGCACCAGCTCGCGGTCGACATAGTCGGACTCGCCGAAATCCTCGACACTGATGACATTCACGAGCTTGTCGAGTTGCTTGTTAACCTGATCAAGAACCTTGTCATCCCCACGCACCACGATGGTCATTCGGGAGGTTTCGGGGTCAAGTGTCGGCCCGACGTTCAGGGTGTCGATGTTGAATCCGCGGCCGCTGAACATTCCAGCGATGCGGGTGAGGACGCCGAATTTGTTTTCGACGAGGATGGAGATGGT
>CAIKYN010000071.1 GCA_903831635.1 uncultured Spartobacteria bacterium | reverse complement strand
TTGTTGGAGAGGCTATGATTCCTCGCGGTCTCGAACTTCAGAAGATCAGGCACCTCGATCTTGGGTCCAGCGATCTCCATCAAAAAGCTCTGTTCATTACGTCCCATAGACTCCTTTATCGTGGGATCCCCCCCCAAAGACAAGATCGGCGAGATTGTCGTGGCACGATATGCAGGGAAGCTTCAGAGGATGAGACTCCTTCTTGCACTCCCAGCTCTCTTTTTATCGCTTCTGCCTTGGGTGGAAGCCAACGCAGATCCCGTCACCTCGTTTCAAGAGGCCATGGCATCGACAGCTTCCGTTCAGGGTCCATCTCATGGAAGCATTCAAGAAGAGGAGGCCATCTCCCGTTTTGAGAAATTCCTTGGACATCTGGATGAAAAAACAGCCCGAGAGGATACCACCAAGGTATATGCCCCCGATGCCTTCCTGAATGACACGCTGAAGACCATCCATGGCGCCCCTGCCATCAAGGACTACTTCATCAAGACCGCCCAAGGACTCGACTCGATGACTGTGAGTTTTGACGACGTCGCCGTCTCGGGGCACAATTACTACTTCCGCTGGACGATGGATACCCGGATGAAGCACCTGGCGAAGGGGCGCAATGTTCGGACAATCGGAGTCACCCTTGTCCGTTTCGATCCCGAGGGACGCGTGCTGATTCATCAGGATTTCTGGGATTCGGCCCAAGGAGTCTGGGATCATGTTCCTGTTCTTGGCTCGGTGATCCGCTGGATCCAGTCAAAGATTTGATCTGGCCCTGCTCGCTCAATCTGCACGTCATGCATCCGAAAAACTGCATGACTTGGTGGCCTCAAACAAAAGCCCCCTTTTTACTTACGAGAGGGATAGGTCCTCTCTCCATTTTTCTGCTGACGATACTGGTTTCCCCCGTTTTCGGTGGATCCCCAACCCATGTCTGTGTTGCGGTTCGTCCCTCATTCAGGATCCAACGAGATTCCAGACTCGAGAGGCTATTCAACAATCGGAGAGGATGGATCGGTGGTGATGCGGTGGATTCTGTCCTTCTTGGCAACAATAGGGTGCTTTGGATCTTTGGAGACACACTGCTGGGGCGCATTCAAGGAGACGAAAGGGTGATCAATGCCATGCCTCGGAACAGCATTGCGATTCAGAATGGGCTCAACCCGGGGAAGGCCAAGATCACTTTCTACAACGGATCAGTCGGCGACCAACCCATGGCTTTCTTTCGACCAAACTCAGGAAAAGGATGGCTCTGGCCCGGTCAGGGAGGAATTCGTACTAGCGAGGGACTTTATCTTTTCCTGTCACGAGTCGAAACCATTCCTGACTCGAAAGGTCCCTGGGGTTTCCGAACCATCGGGATGGTCTTGATAAAAGTCACCAACCCAGACTCTGATCCTACTCAATGGGTCATTCGGCAATATCCGGTTCCCTATTACTCCCGGGATCCAGGCGGTAATGAAAGGAGCTTCGGAACTCCTCAGGCACAGAAAGGCTCTTGGATTTATCTTTCAGGCCTGAACTACGATAAAAAGGCTAAAAATCGTTATCTTCTTGCCGCCCGAACTCACTCCGAGCGCTTGGAGAATTTTGCTGCTTGGGAATTTCGCTCCCTTGGAACATGGAGCCATGATTTCAGGAAAGCCGAGCGGCTTTGTGATCATGTCGGGGCGGAACTCTCTGTCTCTGAATTGCCCGGACTCAAACGTCATCTCCTGATCACGACGGAAAACGGCCTCTCAGAAAGGATTATGCTGAGGACATCACCTGCTCCCTGGGGCCCATGGAGCCCAGCAATAACGCTTTACCATGCGCCGGAACCGCTGCGGGACAGATGGATTCTTTGTTACGCAGCGAAGGCCCATCCCGAATTTTCGCAACACACCCGCGAACTCATCGTTTCTTATATCTGCAACGCAACCGATCCCACCAAACTGATGAAAAACACCCATCTCTATCTTCCGGAATTTCTCCGTGTGCGATTTACACACCCTGCGGGATGCAATGGGTTTCTTTTGCCGTGATGTTCTGTCGAGCTTGCCCTGAAGCGAGCTTCATGAGAACTTCTACACATCTAAATGCCGGCTTAGCTCAGTTGGTAGAGCACCTGATTTGTAATCAGGCGGTCGTCGGTTCGAATCCGACAGCCGGCTCCATCAAACCTTGTTGATGGATAAGAGGGCACTTTCCTTACCAAGTTCTCTCGTTGGCAGGCTGAGCCTTACCAATAGCGGCAGTCATACACCTCGAGGCATCAAGCAGAAATCGCGACTCTTGATAGCTCGCGATGCCCTGGATCCGAGCGAGAATATCTTTCATGCTGGCAACGCTCTCCTTGGAAAGCTCCCCATAATTGACCTCTTTTGTAATGGTAGGGATAGGGCCCACGGCAAAATTGGGATTTGTGGCCTTGTTGATCAGCGTCGTGACATCATAAAGCGTCTCAACCAACAGCGGATAATTGTAATAATAAGGGATCTTCCTGATCGCGATGGAGATCTCCTTCAGCGAATCGATCCTTGAAGGGTCTTGAGTTGCCCCTGAAGCCACATGAACTGTGCTCGAAGAAGCTTGGGCGAGCATGGAGTGACTTCCGACTATGGACGCAAATATCAGGAGATATAAAGATTTCTTCATCGATTTAATAAGGTTCATCTTCATCGTGCGGGAAGTGGCACACATGTCAAAATTCTTTCCACAGGCTTACTGTTCAGATGAAGCATAGCCGAAGACGGAGAGAGAAGGATCAATTGCTGAAGGATGCATCAGATAAGCCTTTTGCTTATGGCGAACACCTTGATTCCAAGCGGATCTGGAGGATGCTTGATACAGAACCTATGAGCACTACATCCCACAAATCAAACACTCGAATCCAGAGCGAGGCCGCCATGAAAAACAGGATTCATACTTCCCGTAACGATCGCGACCTGAGCGGTGACGGATTAAGCACCCATCATAACGAACCTGCAGTCATGAAGGCGAAAGCCACAGCTGATAAGACTAGGACCATTGCAGCGGCCGCTAGTACCAAACGTCCTTAATCGAGAACAGACCAGCACTTCAGATCGAAGGCTTCAGGAATCGAGTCCTGCAACGCAGATGTATTTCAGCGATAAGTAGTCATTGATCCCGTGCCGGGATCCCTCCCGGCCGTATCCTGACTCCTTGATTCCACCGAAAGGAGCGGCGGCATTGGAGATCACCCCCG
>CAIKYN010000070.1 GCA_903831635.1 uncultured Spartobacteria bacterium | reverse complement strand
TCCGATGTTCGAGGACGGCACAGAAGGGGGTGTTTGGAGTGCTTTGAATATAGCTTATAGGGACGAGATATGGCGCCAGAGAATTCGAGGGTTTTTTTTAGACAGTAGATTCCAGATTGAAGAACCCCAATGTTTTGCACATAGTTAAACCACTTATTGGTTTTGTATAAAAAAGAATTAATAGTTATAAATATTATAAATACAATAACTCATCAATGATAAATTCGTGGATAAAACAATTGTTCGAAAAACTTCTCGAAAAAATATCTCTTATAGTGAAGAGCCCAATTCCCTACGAATTACTTCTGCAACCTCTTTCAAACTTTCACGCAAATCATGATTAGAGCCTAGGACATCGCTGAATAGGGCCTTTGGAACCAAATTTTTCCAATAATCAAATTGATGGGAACTTTGCCGGTTTTTTGATCTCCTTAGGAAGACATGAATTGCCGGGTTGACATCCGTTTGCAAAGGTGAAGGAGTATATCTAGAAACCAACTGCATGTAATGCCTGTTAAGGTTCCTTTCTGAAAAGAAAACAGAAGTTTTTTCGGATCTACCAGTTCTTCGTGTTACAAAGCGCTTAAGGACTACCGAAAGAGATTTTATCACTGCCCCAATACCTTCAAAACGCCAATTATAATCAATCTCAAATAGAAGTCCGTAAAATCTGGGGAGGATCCCGTTTTTTTGCTGAGTTAATCCTCCTAGCCATTTTGCGAGATAGTTGACCAATCCCGAGTGATAATGTGGAGGATCCATGAGGATAAGCGTGAATACTTTTTCACCTTCTTGCATAAGAAGTTTGGCCGTCTCGTACATTGCAACTGCTCCATTACAAAATCCCCCTAAGTAATAGGGACCTGTTGATTGCACGGAGCGGATTAGTTCCAGATTGATCGAAGCAATTTCCTCAATTGTCTTAACGGATTGGAGATCATAGCTTCCGACCGGAGCAATAGAGTAAAAAGGACGATCAGGATCAATACACTGTGCTAATTTACGACAATACAGGCCACCGTGGATAAAGTCACCATGCGCAAAGAAAAATGGAGGATTTTTGGATCCTGATTGCGTGCAGGTTATCAAGGGTGGGGTCGTTTGGTGCTCGCCTCCGGCGATTGAGGAGGCAATCGCTGCAATGGTCCCCCCCTCCAGCAGTGGTCTTAGTGAGATTTTAGTGCCTATTTCCTTCTCAATCCTAGCGATCATCTCCATAGCCATGAGTGAATCACCCCCGAGATCGAAAAAGTTTTCGTCAATACCGATATGAGATCGTCTCAGCAAAACTTGCCAAATCTCTGTGATCTGATGCTCCAGCGGATTGTGGGGGGGGCGATAGAGTGCGCCGCTTGATAGGTGGATGAATTCCGTATTTTCCAAGGCCTTTCGGTCTAGTTTGCCATTTCTAGTGATAGGTAAGCTGGTAAGTACCATGAATCTTGCCGGAATCATGTGCTCAGGTAATTGTTCCCCGAGCCATGACCTAAGTGAGGAGGAGGAGAGATTTGCTTTGTTATGAGTAACCAGAAAAGCCTTGAGTTCGCCGCCGGTGTCGTTTTCCGAAGCAATAATAGCAGTTGATAAAATTTCCGGATGGCGGCAGAGCACCGCTTCGATTTCACCCAATTCAATGCGAAAACCCCGAATCTTTACCTGGTTATCGATTCGTCCCAGGTAATCGATCCCTCCATCCTCCCGGTATCTTCCCAAGTCACCGGAGCGATACATTCGGGCACCCATTCGTGGATTGAATTGATCAGCAATGAAGCGCTCTTCGGTCAACTCGGGCTTTCCAAGATATCCTCGTGCCACGCCTTCACCACCCACATAAATCTCGCCTGGTACTCCGGGAGGTTGCAGTCGCATATTTTGATCAAGAATGTGAATGGAAAGATGTGGGAGACTTTCGCCCACGGATAGGGTTCCACTTTCCAGATCGTTTTTGCTGAGCTCGATAAAAGTCGTATGGACCGTCGTCTCCGTGATTCCGTACATGTTCACCAAACGGACTTTTGGATGAGACAACGACCAGTCCTTTAATTCATGCGGTTTCAGACGATCTCCGCCGAAGATGACATATTTCAGAGAGAGTTTATCGATCTGCATGAGCTCCTGTTTGAGCATCTGAAAAGCCGGAGGCACCTGATTAAGGATGCTTACATGATGGTCGACAATCAAACGCACCATCCGTGTTGTCGATCGAAGTTCCTCATGTGATGGAATTACGAGAGCAGCTCCATTCCAGAGGGCTCCGAAGATCTCCCAGACAGAAAAATCAAAGGAGAATGAGTGAGCCATCATCCAAACATCATTCGGGTTGAAGTCGAATTTAGGGCACGAGCTTTGAAGTAAGGATTCCAGGTTGTGTCTAGTGACACACACACCCTTTGGGGAGCCTGTTGATCCAGAGGTATAAATCACATAGGCAAGTTGTTCAGGTTTTAGCTCGGGGAGGGATGCGTAAGTACAAATGCCCTCCTTGTTCCAGGAGGGTTCATTGAGCGAAACGACAGTAGGATGGAGTGCTGAAAGCTTGTACTTACGATGAGGCTGCGTGACTAGTAACTGTGCTCGACTATCCGTGATGAGTTTACGTAGACGATTCTCAGGGTAAATGGGATCCAGAGGAAGGTAGGCACCGCCGGCTTTATGGACCGCAAGGATACAAACAATCATATCAACTCCCCGTTCAAGGCACAGTCCAACAATCACCTCTGGACCGATCCCCAATCGAACGAGTTGATGAGCGAGTCTGGTCGACCGAAAGTCTAAGTCTCCGTAAGTTACTGAATCAATCCCTGAAATAACAGCGAGTGCGTCAGGTTTCTCACGAGCATATTTTTTAAACTCAGTAATAAATAAACCCATAAAGCGACTTTTTATTAACTAAATAGTGGAGTGATTATAAATTTCAAACTCCTCGACTTATTACATCTTCTTTAATCATCTTCTCGAAGTAAGCTTCCGTTCGCATCGCTTTCTTATCCATCGAGTAATACTCAGCTCTGGCTCTTGCTTTAAGGGAGAGGCTCTTGTGTAGATTTTGATCGCTCCAAAGCATGATGATTGCATCTGCAAGTGCTTCAGCATCGCCGGGGGGTATCAAAAGACCCGCATCCCCGATCACCTCTTCGGCGCCCCCACTCTTTCTACATCCGATCACCGGTTTGCCATGTCGCATCGCTTCCAAATAAGTCATGCCGAAGGATTCGTAGAGAGCAGGGGAGACGAAGAAGCGGCATTCCCTGTAAAGAATTTCTAGTTCATCTTTCAAGACCCGTCCCAAGAAACTGACCCGACTATCCGCAAAGTCGTGTTGCTTAAGAAATTCTTTGCGCCATATCTCAGCCTTTTCTCCGCCTCCTGCCAAAATAAAACAACAATCCGGTTTGCGCTCCAGAACTAAGGGGATTGCCTTTAAGAGTGTATCGGTGCCTTTTCTTGATTCGAAGCGGCCTGCGTAGAGAACGAATTTCTGCTGTAATTCGGCTTCAATCGGTACTGCTGGCATCAAAATGCCATGAGGAATCACAGTCAACTTTTCAGCCTCTATCCCCATATGTTGAATTAGGGTCTTCCGATGGGCCTCTGTATGGGTGCAGAGAAACTTTGCGAAGTGTATCATTGAATTCTCTAAACGCTGTCTGTAATGAGATTGTCGTCGTTGTTGATTCAGACTGGCCATCTGCTCTTCACTCGTACTCATGCGTATCAGCATCGGAGGGTGATATGGCGCCTTGTATCGCTCATAAAACCAAGGAAATCCCCTGTAGGATGAACACTCGAGGACTTCTTGATTCCGAAGATATTTACGCAGCTTAATAAGTGCGGCGAAGTGGCATGTCGGTAACCATCCCGACCAACCTTCCGGCATCACTCCACAGGGAATCTCCAAGACATCGTACTGTTCCTCCGCGTACTCGTGGGTTTTCCTCCAGAAACCTTTTCGGTGATTGAGGTGAAAAACCGTCACCTCATGGCCTCTTGCTGCTAGAGCAGCCGTAAGGCGTTGATAGTTATTACCTATTCCAGAGTCGGGATCCGTACTGGGCCAGATGAATGTGACAATTCCTATCCGCATGATTGGAAACCTTGCCAGGAAACCACGTTCAGGACTGGGACCGGAAGTTTTGCCACTGCTTGTGAATAGCGAAGATCATTATGCATAATAAGCACAAGATCGGTGCCTTCCAACGCCTTCTTGATACTTTCCTCCAGTGAGAAGTTGGGTATTTGAAAAAGCTGGTTCTGCAGGAGTTGGTTCACACCGATTGCCGTCTCCTTTTTAACCATAAAATCGTGCCCGATCACACGGCATCGTTTTTTAGCGGTAAGCATCCGCAGGAGTCTCACACTGGGACTCTCTCTGATGTCGTCGGAGTCTTTTTTAAATGCGATACCAAGAATTGTCACTATCCTTGGTTTGTGACTGCGAATTGCAGCATCAATGAACTTGAAGTGATCCTGGTTGCTCGTGAGGCAGTGTTCGATCATCGGCATGTTGATCCCCCGCTTCTTTCCCAACTGAAGCATTGAACGGGTGTCCTTGAGCAGGCAGGAACCTCCAAAGGGATTCCCCGGCCTAAGATACTTGCTGGAAGTATTAAGCTTTGTATCTCTGCAAAAAAGTTCCATGACCTCCAACGGATCGCCCCCTAGGGAGGTGATCCAACGTCCGATTTCATTGGCAAAACTGACTTTCACAGCGTGGTAGGCATTACAGGCGAACTTGAGACTCTCGGCGGTAACGGCGTTCACGTGCGTCACGGGAGTCTGGAAAGTGAATGACGCTAGGAGTGAAAAGATTTTCTTTGGCTTGGGCAGTGAGGGAATGGATCCGATAATGCTCTGAGGCGGGGAATGGAAGTCCTCCAAAGCCGTGCCTTCACGTAGGAACTCTGGGTAAAAAGCCACTGGAACCCGCACAAATAACCTGGGACAGAGTTTCCTCAACATATCCAAGGTCCCGGGAGGAATCGTGCTCCGTATAATCAACTCAGTGCCAAATGAGGGATTCTCCGCTGAGAGCTGGTTCAGTTGACGGAAGACCTTCTTCACATGACGAAGATCGGTTGATCCGTTGGATGTTGAGGGCGTGCCAACGCAGATGAGTATGAGGTCTGGCAGTTTGTTACCATCGGGAAAGTCTTTTACGCAGAATCTTCCTTCTCTGACGGCTTTCTCAATCAGCGCTTGGACTCCTGGCTCGCTGATGGGGCAGATTCCTTTTTTGAGGAGTTGCTGTTTCTGAGGCGATACCTCATATCCCTCGACGGAAATACCATTCTCAATCAAGCAAGCCGCCGTGGTCAGTCCTACATAGCCCAATCCGAAAATACCGACTTTTGCTGGGATTGGATCTCTTTGAGACAATTCAGGCAAAAGAGAAGGGGAAGCCTTTTTCATCTTGATGTTTTATTTTGGGAAGTATCAGGAGTGCAGTAATATTTCTGCGACATGTATCGATCCAGAACTGCATTGATTATTAGAAGCACTCTGGAATAGCTCGCTTTCAGTTGTGTTGAACTGAGTTGGGGAGAATGCGAATTCGGGAAGTTTTCAAGTTTTTTTACCGGTTTCTTGCACTTACTAAAATAGTTCTGATTATATTGGTAGGAAAGTGTATTTGCATAACAAGCATCCCGCGTCTTCGAGAGTGGCTAGAAACAATGGCATAGTCATTCTATTTCTTGCCTCCCTTTTGAGTGTTTCCGGCATCTATCATGTAGGAAAAAGCATGATCAATGGGTGGAAGAGCCTGACTGTTGAAGTAGGGATGGAAAAACCGATTGATTTCCTTCAGCGTGCGGATGAGTGCCGTTTTTTTGCGGCAGGAATCTACCCTAATGGGAACCTCGCCCCCAAGCATGGACCTCCTCCGAATGTTTACACGGTCTATCCTCCCTATACTTTTCCACTTTTTGCGCTTCTTTATGCCGCTGAATCACTAAAATTGTCGCTCTTTATCCTTAACCTCTGCTCGATATCCTCGCTCTCTCTCATGATGTGGCTTGGATGGCGTACACTTGCTGCTTATGGAACTTCCACAGCCTTTCTGGGAGCTGCTATGGCGCTGGGATTGGCTGGGAATGGATCCTGTCTTTTAAGAGGACAACTTTCACTCATTTGCATGGGTTTCGTGATTTTGCAGATGGAACTGATGAAGAGGAACAAGCCAATTCCTGCAGGCTTATGCTGGGCTCTGGCTATGATTAAACCGCAGAATACCATTTCCTTCGCTCTTCTCTTTTTAATGCGCAACCAGGTGATCGGACTGCTATTTGGTGCTCTCTTGGTGATGATTCTTACGGCAGGGGCACTTTTTTGGACTAGCACGTCTCCGATGGAACTCCTCCACGTGATGACCACCGGAAATGCACTCTCCTTTATCCATGAACCCAAGGTTGTCATCGGCGTCTGTTCACTGACACCCCATATGTCGCCGCTGCTTCTTGTCATCGGGGCACTTGTCCTTTTTCTAGGCGCATCATGGTATCTGGTGAGTATTACCAAGGATTTGAAAATCCCGGAGCTTACGGCGTTTGCGCTTTGTGCCACCTTGGGATTTTTACTGTTTTACCATCACCATTACGACACAGTGATGCTTTTCCCCCTCCTGTTGGAACTAGTTAGAAAGTTCCTTTCTGGAGAGGAGAGGGGATCTGCTGTTATTGCTGTGGCCATTATTCTGCTAGGGACGGCAGTTTATTTCCCCCTTTGGATCATGAATTTCAGTCCAATCCTGATGTCATTGTATCTGATGGCCCCTTTGCTTGCGCTGCTCATGGTGATTGTTTCGATGCGTTATCGCGAAGAGATTCTATGAGCCTTTGTTGTTTCAAAGGGGGTACCGGAAGAACGCATCCATGAGTGTTGTTACTTCGGGGCATTTCTCAGCGGTGTCTTTTTTATGCGCTATCACCTTGATCTTTGGAGGTTTGGTTTTGCAGGCCAATGCATTGCCTCAAAGCGACTTGGCTACCTGGCAAGAAATCTATCGAAGTAAAGCTTACAAGGTTCAAGTCATTCAGGATGATTCATGGAAAAATGTTTTTACCTATGGACTTGCTAAAAAAAGCAATACCGGGTGGCAGACCGGCTCGGAAGGGCTGGTAAATTTTTGTTCGTTCTCTTCAGACGCTGTAGCAAAAATCAGAATTTACTTCCTGAATTCGAAGGTCTCTTCATTTAATATTACTCCCCGATCTTTGCGATCTCGAGCCTTATTGAACGGGCAGGTGCTGAACATAGCCTTGAAGCCCCTCGAAAAGGCATGGATTACCCTAAATGGAAATGAGGGCAGTCCTCTGTTCCTTTTTTGTGATCCACCGAAGCCTTCCGTGCCTTCGGGGTGTATTTACTTTGGACCCGGGATCCACCGACTAAAACAGCCCTGCCATCCAGCCAATAAGCAGACTGTTTATCTGGATAGAGGCGCATGGGTCGTTGGGAGTATTGACCTTCGCGCTCGAAGCCATGTGCGGGTCATGGGGCCAGGCGTTCTTTCGGGTGAGGAGAAGCTTGCTAATAGTATTCACAGGGAACGAGATCGCCCGAGATATTCCATGATCATCGGAGATCAGAATCAAAGCAGTTTGGATAACCGCGTTGAGGGAATCACGATTGTCGATTCCCCAACTTATAATTTTGTTTGCGGACCCGATCACATCTCAAACGTGAAACTCATCTCGCCGTGGCATTGGTCAACGGATGGTTTTCAGATGATTCCTCGAGGCAATGGAACAGCAATGATCGAGAACTGTTTTGCTTTTGTCGGAGACGATGTTTTTTTCCCCCGGGAGAATTTCCGAGGGAATATCGAGATTCGTGACTGTCTGGTCGCCTCCTGCAACAACAGCGTCTTCCAACTTTGCTATTGGGGGGACTCGCTTCGTCACAACTATCAAGCCTGGATTCACAACATCACCGTCAAGAGCTTCATCCAGGGGCAAGGGGCAGTCTTCCGTGCCTCCCTAGACCGGTCGGATCACCTAGACACTGGATTCAAGAACATGCTTTTTGAAAATATTGTTATCGAAAATGGTCTTCAGGTTCCTCTGTTTCAGATCGAGAATCGGCCCTACTACTTTGGAGGGAAGACCTATGCCTCATGCGGAAACAGCAGTAATATTGTGTTCAGGAACATCACCGTGGAAGGGAACGCTCCTGTTCGAAGCACTCTGCTGGGGCTTAATGAGAGAAATGGACATCACGATTACCTTTTTGAGAAGGTCACGATCAATGGCTTGAAGATCGACCAGAACAACTTTGGCAGCTACTTTCAACTAAATGATTTCTGCAGCGGCATCAGGTTTCAGCCATGAGGTGATGAAAAAAAAGCAGTTATCCTCCAAATGATGGACCGGAAACACTCTCCCATAGAGATTTCCGTGATTATTCCGACCTTTCGGAGACCTGCGGCTTTGAGGCAATGTCTTGATGCGCTGGCACTTCAGACGATGCAATGCTTCTCCTCGTTCGAGGTGATTGTGGTCGACGATGGAAGCCCGGAACCTGTCGAACTTGATCCCCATCGTTGGGATAATCACTTTATCCTTAGCGTGATCTGTCAGAAAAACGCAGGGCCTGCAGCTGCCCGGAATCGAGGCGCAGAGGCCGCCTCGGGAATGCTTCTGGCATTCACGGATGATGATTGTCTTCCTGGACCGGGTTGGTTGGATGCCTTAGTAAGCGCTCTCCAAGAGACCCCCGAAGCTCTGGTTGGTACTGCCACCTGGAACGGTATTCCCGAGAATCTCTTCAGTGCGGCCAGTCAGTTGATCATCGACATCGTCTATGATCACAACAATCAGCATCCTGACGATGCTCATTTTTTGGCGAGTAACAACTTTGCCTGCGCCCGAAGGTATTTTCTCGAGATGCGAGGGTTCGACGAGTCTTTTCCGAGACCCGGAGCCGAGGATCGCGACTATTGCGACCGATGGAGGATCAGTGGTCGCAAAATCCGATTTCTTCCCCATCCCTACGTGGAGCATCGCCACTTCCAGACTTTGGAAAAGTATCTCGACCTCCACTTCCGCTACGGACGGGGAGCCTACCTCTATCAGATCAAAGGCAATGAACGGGGTGTTTTCCTGCCAATGCATCCGGGCTTCTATGAGAATCTCGTTCCCACTGCGCTTGCTCATCTTGCCCCGCTGGAAAATCCTCAGAGACAGGCAGGACTAGCCTTGGCCTTGATTCTTTGGCAACTCGCCAACACTGTGGGATATTTTACGGAAGTTTTCAGCAGACTCGTTAGTCGCCATAATCCCCAGTCGGGATAAAAGTCCATGTGACCTCACCTCCTTCCCTCCATGTCCCGTCAAAAAACCATTCTATTCATCACCTCCTGTATCGAATCTTGGGGAGGCAGCGAGGAGTTGTGGGCAGGTGCTGCGATCCGATTAGCCGAGAGTGGACATCGGGTCATCGCCGGGTGGTCGGAGCCCGTCATCAAGAGAACTAACCATCCAAAATGGATCCATCTCAAAAATAGTGGTGTCGAGGTTGGTGGTTTCCAGATTCCTGATTATTTGAGGGTGCTTCCTGACTTAATCCTGCGCTACACGCCAAAATATGCAGCCGATGTTTACGATCGACGGAATCGGATCCTGATCAGAAAAATTCGAGCATTGAACCCGGATCTTGTCGTCTTGGCCCAATGGGGAAGCTTCGACAGCATGGAGTGGGTGGAGCTTCCTCTAATCGTGCGTTCCGCTGGATGCTCCTACGTGGTGATCTGCCAGAAGTCGTCTGAGGATATTTGGCCGGCCGACCATTTCAGAAAAAGAAATGTGGGACATTTCCTGAATGCCGATCGGGTCTATTTTGTTTCCGAGCACAATCGTGGACTGACGGAGCGCATGCTTGGACAGAGGATTCCGCAGGCCGAAGTGGTAAGAAATCCCTTTATGGTTGCCACCAGGACTCCCCTTCCGTGGCCGGGCACCGAGGACGGAGTGTTCCGTCTTGCCTGCGTGGCCAGGATGTATCCGCTGGATAAGGGACAGGACATCCTACTCTCTGTGTTAGCGCATCCCAAGTGGCAGGCGCGCCCACTGGAAGTAAGTTTCTATGGAAATGGAGACCGCTCAGAAGGTCTCCAAGGAATGGCTGATCTCCTTGGATTAAATAAAGTTCATTTTCCCGGCTTCATCAACGGGATCGAGGAGGTTTGGATAACCCACCATGCACTGATCCTGCCTTCACGTGCCGAGGGGCTTCCGCTTGCTCAGGTCGAGGCAATGATTTGCGGCAGGGTTCCGATCATGACCCCTGCGGGAGGTGCCGCCGAAATCATGAAAGACGGAGTGACTGGATTCCTGGCCGCCTCGGCTAGCGAGCAGGCCCTAGACGAGGCGATGGAGCGCGCCTGGCAGAGCCGATACGAATGGAAGGAGATTGGGCTCCGGGCCTCGGAGAG
>CAIKYN010000069.1 GCA_903831635.1 uncultured Spartobacteria bacterium | reverse complement strand
CGGACAGTTTCCCAGTTTCCATGAAACTTGGCTGCCGGATCATCTGAGGGAATCCCCTGAATCCGTGTCACTGAATTTGTCTTCAGGATGAGCGGAATCCGCCAGTTCTTGTAGAGTCCGGTCTTCTCTCCTCCGAAAGGGCATCCGGAGGTGTAGAGATCAATCTTCACTCCGTCGCCAATCTTCTCCTGATACTTGGCACAAAGATTAGGGCCGTACATGTGCCGATCAGTATCCTTCAGGAAACGGTCGTTGAATGAAGAAACAAAGCTCCAGGGACCCCAGGGGTGCTCCGACTGGTAGAAATCATAGATGACCAGCTTGGGATCAAACCAATGGGTTAAAGTCGGGGAGACATACCAGGAAACGAGGAGATACCTGCCAAGAGCGGGAATGTAGGCGGGAGAGGTCCATCCGAGTTTGGCGGGGATCTTTAGGATTGGCTGTGCCTTGGAAAGATCGTGACTCCACGACTCCTGGGACGCGCCGTCACCACCGGTAAAATAGCTCCAGTCCGAGGCATTCAGATTGGGTAGGGCCGAGCGGAGCACTCGAGCAACGATCATGTCATCGCCGCCGTTCCAAAAACCGTTGTTGGAGATCGCATACACATAGTTGTCCGCCCCATCATGCATTTCCGTCCCACCGTTCTTTCCAAAGTGAAAGAAGCACGGTGCTCCGAAGCGGCTCCCCGGCCACATCGGGGAGTCGTAGTTCTCCTTGGCCGTTCGGGTCCATGTTTTTCCATGATCGGTTGATTTGATGAGGCTGGCGTTAAAAGAAGTCTGACGCATCAGGGGATCCTTCGACTTGTGGCCATAGATGTTCCTGACGACAAATCCGTAAAAGACGCCATCGATGCACTCCTGACCCGTGATTTTCCATGTTGCGCCGTCGGCCCCTGTGTCCCCGCTTTTTCCATATTCATCCATGGAGTTGACGAGTTCCCCTTTGAGATGGTCCTGATCCGGACCAGTCAGCTTGTTCAGGCAGAGATTTCTTCCCTCTTTTCCAAAGCCTGGACCATCACAGGTGAAGTGGTAGAGAGAGTCGTCATATGCCCAAAAAGGATCGGCCGTATCGCCTTTCATATCATCCCATTTCTGGAGATGAGCCAGATCAGGCGAGACCGAAGTGATCGGAGCAGACGGCTTATCCTCTGCCGCGAGAAGAATCCGAGTGGCGGGTAAAACCGCCATGAAAAAAAAGAGGATGAAAGGGGGGGATTTCATCCCTCCAGACTATCGTAAGGGTGACAAGAAGAGACAATCCCTCATTCGATTTGTCGGGCTTGCAACATCGAAAAGAGTGCGATCCAATTCTCCCTCCCATGAACTACGTCAATCTCGGCCGGACCGGCCTCAAGGTTTCCCCGATCTGTCTTGGCACCATGAATTTCGGCCCCCGGGCCAACGAACCGGAATCACATGCCCTCATTGATGCGGCTTTGGATGCCGGCATCCAGTTCTTTGACACCGCCGATGTCTACGGATGGAAGACCTTTGAGGGGTATACCGAGCAGATTGTGGGCGACTGGATCGCTGCCAGTGGCAAGCGTGACCGGATCGTGCTTGCCACGAAATTCCAAGGCGAGATGGGAACCGGGCCGAATGACAGGGGCGCCTCGGCCAAGTATATCCGTTCTGCCGTGGAGGCTTCGCTCAAGCGCCTCAAGACCGACTACATCGATCTCTACCAGATGCATCACATCAACCGGGATACTCCTTGGGATGAAGTCTGGCAGGCCATGGAGGTTCTCGTTCAGCACGGGAAGATCCTGTATGCCGGATCCTCCAACCATCCCGGATGGCAGATCGCACGGGCCAATGAGGCTGCGAGCAGGCGTAACTTCCTCGGCTACGTTTCCGAGCAGTGCAAGCTCTCCCTCCTCTGCCGTTTCAACGAACTGGAGGTACTGCCCGCTTGTCAGGCCTACGGACTCGGAGTCATTCCCTGGTCTCCCCTGGAGGGAGGTATCCTCGGTGGACGCCCCCAAGTCAGTGAGATCATGCGCCGTGGTCGCGTCGAGAGTGTCGAGCGGGTGAACAAGATCGCTGCTCAGCT
>CAIKYN010000068.1 GCA_903831635.1 uncultured Spartobacteria bacterium | reverse complement strand
TCCCGAACACCGCAGGGCAAATTCAAAAATGTTTTAGAACGACAACCATGTTCATGGTTTGAAGCTTCAGCTTCGAATTTCGGCTCCCGCCGATTCCCGAAGCCGGGCGACGATGCGTGTGACAGCTTCGTTCACCTCTTCCGTCGTCAAGGTTCGGTCGGGATGCTGAAAAGTCAAGGCGATGGCCAGGGATTTTTTCTCAAGGGGCACTTTCACTCCCTCGGGATCACTGAAGACATCAAAGGGGGTGATGGAGGAGAATAGTTCCTCCTTGGCTCCCAGTACCGCTGACTCGACGGCTGAGTAAGGGGTGGCAGCATCCATCAGGAGGGCCAGATCCCGACGTACCGCGGGGAACTTGGGGATGGCACCAAAGCGCTTTGGGTCCTTGGCAAAGCCGAAGCCGTTCGAAGCTTGCAACGCAGCCATGTCGAGTTCGGCCACCACAATCTGACCCTGGTGCCCGCCAACCATCACCTCGCGCGTCGCGGCGGGGGAGAGAACTCCCAGGATACCGGCCGGTTTTCCACCGATCAGAATCTCCAACGCCAAGGGCAACGACGCGTGAATCGTGGAGCGGAAGGTCATGGGTTCCAGCGGATTGCCGAGCAGCGTGATGAAGCCCTTGAGGTCAAAAAGATCCAAGGATCGCTCCCCACCACCTGCTTCTTTGCTGCGCCAGTTCTCAGGAGCTGTGCGGCCCGTCATGACGAGACCGAGACGCGTTACCTCCTCGGGCTGCACATGCTGGTAGACCTTCCCAATTTCAAAGAGACGAATCGCACCTGCCCCGTGACGGAGATTGCGCGCTACGGCTTCAAGGAGTCCGGGAATCAGGCTGGCTCTGAGGGTCGAGTGCTCTTCACCCATCGGGTTGCGAACGGAAACGACGGCTCCCGATCCACCCGTGGCATAGGCCGCCTGATCACGGCTGCCGGTCAGGGTTCCGCTACGGGCTTCATGGAAGCCTCCACCCGAGAGACGGCGGCGCAAACCGCGCGCAAAATCGTAGGCCCTGTCAGCCGCGCTCGAATGGGCGGGAATGCCCGAGCACTTTGGGGGAATGGAATTGATACCGTGGAGGCGAGCAACCTCCTCGATGAGATCGACTTCACGGGTCAGGTCATTCCGCCAGGAAGGGATCTCGAAACCAGCCTTTACCTGCTTCAGGCCGAGCTTCACGAGCAAGGAGGCGATTGCGTCATCATCCAGATCAATCCCGAGGAGCGAGCGAACACGGTCGCCGCGCAGAGGAACCGTACGCAGTGCGGGGAGCGAACCGGCGACGATCAGTTCGGGAGAAGGGGTTCCTCCGGCAACATCGACAATCAAGGCAACGGCACGGGCCGAAGCATTCACAGCGGTTTCGGCGTCCGTACCGCGCTCAAAGCGGTAACTGGAATCACTCGAAATACTGTGCGTGCGGCTCGAACGGCGCACTAGCGAAGGATCGAAAACGGCACTTTCCAAAAGGATGGTCGTGGTGGTTTCGGAGACGCCACTTGCCTGTGCTCCCATCACTCCCGCGAGGGCTTGAATGCCGGCAGCATCCGTGATGACGACATCCTGAGTAGTCAATGTGTAGACCGTTCCGTCCAAGGCCGTGAATTCCTCGCCCTCGGCCGCAAACTCAACGGCGAGATTCCCCGTGATGCGTGCCGCATCAAAGGCATGCAGCGGTTGGGCCGTCTCAAACATCACGTAGTTGGTGACATCGACGATGTTGTTGATGGAGCGAAGTCCCACCGATTCCAAACGCTTACGGAGCCACTCGGGACTCGGTCCCACCTTCACCCCCTGGATTCTGCGAATGCTGTAGAAGGAGGCAGCTGAGGGCGCCGAAATGGTGGCCACCGAGGGATCCCTCTTGGGAACGGGCAGCTCCGCCGAGATCTCGATTAGCTCGCCGCAGCCAAAGGCAGCCGCCTCGCGGGCGACGCCGAGATGACCGAGCCAGTCGGGGCGGTTTGGCGTGATCTCGATTTCGAAGACTTCCTCGGCTGGGAAGAGTTCGCTTAGGGGCGTGCCGATCGTGGTCTCAGGTGAAAGGATGAGCAGACCGTCGGCTCCTTCGCCGAGACCGAGTTCCTTGGAACTGCACATCATTCCTTCGCTCTCGACGCCTCGAAGCTTGCCAACCTTGATCTTGAAATCACCCGGCATGACGGCGCCCGGTTGCGCAAGCGGCACCTTGTCACCAACCTTATAGTTCTTGGCACCGCAGACGATTTGGCGCGGCGTGCCGCTGCCGTCATCGACCTTGCAG
>CAIKYN010000067.1 GCA_903831635.1 uncultured Spartobacteria bacterium | reverse complement strand
GCCATAGGCGAGGCGGGGGCTAAGAATGCTGCCTTGTTTGCGATCGCCCAGTTGGCCCTGCTCCATGAGGGGCTTGCTAGCAAACTTGCCACTTTTCGGAAAATCCAGACGAAGGCAGCCAGTGACAGTGTTCTGGAGCCTTCGTGGAAGCTTAGCGGAAAATTAGCAAAAAACGCTAAGTAGCTAATATCTCGGTCTTTTCAAGGTGAGAGCCCGGATTGTTCATGGAGAGGAGGGGGTCCGTGATTCCGTCGAACTCCTGCGGCAGGGGGGAGTCGTAGGGATGCCAACGGAGACCGTCTATGGACTGGCTGGGAATGCCTTTGATCCGATGGCGATTGCCCGTATTTTTGAAGCCAAGGGACGTCCCTTGAGCGATCCCCTGATTGTCCATCTGCCGGAGGCGAGCTGGATTAAACGAGTTGTCCAGTTTTCTTCTTTGAAGCAACGGAAGATGGTTGAGAAGCTAGCCGAATCGTTTTGGCCAGGTCCCGTGACTCTGCTGCTACCCAAGCATCCAGAGCTTCCTGATCTGGTAACGGCTGGCTCAGATCGGGTTGCCGTGAGAGTGACGGCTCATCCACTCTTTCAAGAAGTTCTGAGTCGACTAAATTCACCATTGGCTGCTCCCAGTGCCAATCGATTTGGTCGAATCAGCCCAACGAGCGCCGATGATGTCCGTTTGGAACTGGGCGAGTACATAGAACTCATTCTGGATGGTGGCTCCTGTGAGCATGGGGTCGAATCAACCATTGTTTCCATTCAGGAAGATCGCTTGGAAATCCTTAGACCAGGCCCCATCACGCAAGAACAGCTGAAGAAATATGGTCATGTTTCCTCCCTCGCTGGAATTGTGAATACTCCGGGAAGTCTGCCTGGGCATTATGCTCCAAAAAAGAGGCTTTACATCTTTGATTCGGACATCATGAGCTTTCCTTCCAAGGCTCGTGTGGGTTTCATGGCATTTCATACTTCTTTTAAGGAAATACATAATGAACTCACTGCTGTTGAAGTGCTTAGCTCATCGGGTAATCTGAAAGAAGCCGCTGCGAATTTCTACGGAGCACTTCGCCGTCTTGATGAAAGCCATGCAGAGGTGATTTTAGCCGAACCAGTTCCAGAAGAGGGGATTGGGGTGGCCATTATGGATCGCCTCAGACGTGCTTCTTATGGATCAGTTCATGGAACAGGACATCCACCCTCCAATTCTCCCGCCCGATGAGCACAAATCCTCCTAATAAAGATGGGTTAAATACCAAGGCGGCAGGCATCGTGGCTGGCGCGGTGATGCTGAGTCGCGTCCTGGGACTTGCCCGGGAGTTGATCTTTGCCGGACTCTTCGGAGCGGGACGCGGCATGGATGCCTTTTTAACGGCGTTCCGTGTTCCTAACTTACTACGTGATCTCTTTGCCGAAGGGGCACTTTCAACAGCATTTATCACCGTCTTTTCCCAGCGGATTGCGACCGATGGGGAGGCCTCTGCCTGGAAGCTGGCATCCAAGATGGCGACTCTTACCACGGTCTTCATGAGCCTTGTCTCATTGCTAGGAGTGGTGTTCGCGGCGCAGTTGATCGGTTTCCTGGCGCCGGGTTTCCCCGCGGAGAAGGCTGCCCTGACGATCCATCTCACGCAGATCATGTACCCCTTCATCCTGATGGTCTCCTTGGCCGCCTTGGTGATGGGGATGCTCAATGCGGTGAACCGATTCACCGCCGCGGCTCTTGCCTCCAGTTTTTTCAATATCGGATCGATTGCCGGAGGAGTTGCCTTCGGATGGTGGCTCGATCCTCATTTTGGGGAGCGATCTCTGGTTGGCTTGGCGATCGGTACCTTGATTGGAGGACTGCTTCAACTCGGTGTTCAGTTGCCCAGTCTCTGCAAGGCGGGATTTCGGTTCGTCTTGGATTTCAACTGGCGTGATCCAGGTGTCCGTCAGGTGCTTCTCCTGATGCTGCCGGCAGTGATTGCAGCCAGCGCGGTCCAGATCAATGTGATGGTCAACACCATCTTCGCCTCGAAGCTCGGGGATGGGCCCATCAGCTGGCTCTCCTACGCCTTCCGCCTGATGCAGTTGCCGCTCGGGGTCTTCGGGGTAGCTGTGGCTACCGTCACGCTGCCGGTTATCTCCAGGGCCTCGGCTCTTGGAGATATGGGGCGCTTTCGATCGACTCTTGCGAAGGCAATGCGATTGGCTGTCTTTCTGACACTCCCGTCCGCAGTGGGACTCATTGTCCTGGCACAACCGATCATTGCTCTGATCTACCAACGTGGGAAGTTCCATGATGCCGACACCCTACATACGGCCGAGGCTCTCCAATATTACGCCATTGGTCTTGTGGGTTACTCCTGTATCAAGGTGCTCTCTCCGGCCTTCTACGCGATTAACCGCAAGTGGACCCCGATGATGGTCAGCTTCCTCTCGATCGGGATGAATCTCCTGCTCAACTGGCTCTTTATTTTCCGACTCGGCATGGGCCACCGGGGATTGGCTCTCTCGACCGCTCTCTCCGCCACGGTGAATTTTGGGCTGCTTTACATCCTGATGACCCGTGTCTCAGGCTCACTGGAGTCACGAGCCATGGTTTCCACCTTTGTCCGCTGTTTGCTAGCGGCTCTGCCGATTGGGCTAGTGGGGTGGGTTGCCAAGCCGTGGCTAGCAGGTCTCATCCATGGATCGATTTTTCTCCGTGCCGGTGCTCTGCTGCTTGTGATTTCTGGAGCGGTCTCTCTCTTCCTGGTGGCAAGCTGGGCCCTGAAGATTGAGGGGTTCGGAGAGTTTGTGGAAATTCTGCAAAGGAAACTGAAGAGGAGAGTAAAAAGTTAAACCCTTGACAGCGATAGAATGGTTACAAGGTTACAAGGGGTTGCCTTGGATCCACGTTATAACTTTTCGAATTTCTAACTTTTTTAACAAGGCTAGCCTGATCACTCGCGGTCAACACTGAATTTTCCTGGGCCGATCAGGAGAAGGGAAAGAAAGACCGAGCCGAGTTCGATGGCATGAGAGGCAACGAACCACTTTTCCATGAAATCTCCAGGAGTCGTGTGAAAATGCATGATCGTGGCGACCGCCATATTGATCACGAGAAAGAGGCACGCAGGCCGAAAGCAGAAGCCGATCAGGAGGAGGAAACCACCGATGGATTCCGAAAGAGCGGACATCAGTCCCCAGAAGATTGGATAAGCGGTCACGCCAACGAACTGCATGGATTTACCGAGCTTGATCCACAGATCAGGGCCATCCATGAGCTTGGGAAGTCCATGCGCCAGAAAGGAGAGTCCGATGAGGATGCGGAGAAGGAGAAGTCCGGTGTCGCGGTATTTGCTGAGTGAGCGGAGAATCATGGGGATTTGAATGCCCTTCTGTGGTTCTCGTCACAAGCAAAAACGTCCTGAAGTGATACTCGGCGATGCTAGGGAAACGCTGCGGGGATGCTCGTGCCAAGTCGCCTTGCCCGCGGCCCATTGCTTGCCCGGCCGTTGCTGCGCATCCGTTACGGCTTCCCGCAACGGCCTCTATGCGATTAGATCAGCGCTTCTCTTGGGAATCTGATTGATGTCGCGGTGGCAACACGATAAGTAGCAAGGCGAATGAAGATCTTCTCCAGTACGCTCCACGCCACCGCAGCGCTTGGCATTCTTTTTCTCTGCTCCGGTTGCGCCACCGGGCCCAAGGTCGACCCTCAGATCACGGCAGCCGTAGCCTCTGCAAATGTGAACAAGGGCACCTACAATAAGATCTTCAATGCCCAGGCACTGGACTACGCAGACATCATGAATTTGGTTAAGGGACGAGTACCTTCTCATATCACGGTCGGCTACCTCCGCAGCACGCAAAAGGTCTATGATTTCAGTTACTCCCAGCTGGCGTCTCTTAAGGCGGCCGGAGCCAAGCCTCATCTCTTGAACTACCTGACGGAAACACAGGGCTTCTACGGCAACAATGTTCCACCGAAGTCGGGCAACAAGGTGCCGGGTGATGTGAAGTATAATACGAAGCTGAACCAAGATCAGCAGCCCTTCTATTACAATGCTCCGCTGATCGATGATTGGTATGACTCTGCCTACACGGAGTCTTGTTACAGCCCATTCTCCTTCGATACCGGCGGCGGCGGTTAGTCCCTCTATCGGTTGCCGCGTGTCTGACCAGCGGCTCATCCCTCTGCAGAGGAAGTGAAGTCCGTATCGTTTTTTAGTCAGCGGTATCCCTTTCTCGGGATTCTCCTGGCAGCCGTTGCGGGGATTCTTCTGAGCTCCTTGTTTGGAGCTGGGGTCTGGCTTTCCGTTGTCCTCTTGTGTGCCTGCCTACTTCTTCTGCTCTTTCACAAGCAGGGTGGGTTCTGCTGGGCGGTGACGCTTGCGGTTTTTGCCCTTCTTCACCTCTGGAACTGGAGTTTGTCACCGGCACGTACCCTCGCCGAGGATCTGGGTCAGGAGAGCGGAGGGATTGCTGTTAGGGGAGTGATTATCGGTGAACCTAGGATCAGTCATTCTGGCCTCGCCACTTTTCCTT
>CAIKYN010000066.1 GCA_903831635.1 uncultured Spartobacteria bacterium | reverse complement strand
GCAGCTCATCCAGCGGGGACTCCTTGAGATCGAGGCCCTCTGCTACATCCGTGGCCGCTCCATCCCGAACCGCTTCTTCGTCCTCGACGAAGCCCAGCAACTCACCCCACTCGAGGCCAAGACTGTCGTCACCCGTATGTCAAAGGGGTCCAAACTCGTCATGGTCGGCGATCCTGCGCAGATCGATAATCCCTATGTCGACCGCCGCTCCAACGGCCTCGTCCACACCCGCAATAAACTTCGCGGCCAGAAACTCACCGCCCACATCTCCCTCACCAAGGGCGAACGCAGCCCACTTGCCGAAATGGGCGCGACGTTGATGTAGTAAGGAAGGCTGTTAGCGGTTGAGGCTGTAGGCTGTTAGGAAAAGACTATAAAATCTCCCGCAGACGTAATGGATACAAACCACCGGCCGGGCATGCAAACGCGGAGACGCAGAGAGCAGAATAATCGATCCGGAAGGAAATTCTTGATTCTGCACTGATCCAGACCAAGCCTGCGCTAAGGCATTTCTCTGAGCTTCAAGTCCACGAACCCAAAGAAAAACATAGCTTCTTGCTAAATATCCGACATGTCGAAATCCCCCTCGCAAGCTAGTGGATTCATTCTCTTAGGTTGTCTCTGCTGGATTATCTCCGGCAGCATTTATCTTATTTGCAATCCAACAAGTGTTCTCTGGTACAGCGTAGGTTTGGCAAACACTCTTGATGCTCAAACTGTTATGTGGCTGTTCATTTTTGCAGGAGTCATTTGCTTTTTAACAGCACTGAAAAAATGGTGGTTTGAAAAACCTAGATTTTAGGTTTGGACCACTAGATACGTTTTCGCGTTGGGCTTAGAAGTCGGTAAGGCGTAGTAGTCCTACGCCTATCGAGCAGCAACAAACCTCCGCGCTAAAAGAACAAGCCTCCTCTAAGAGTTGAGGACGCCGGGCATACAAACCCCCACCAACTCACTATCAGGATCATATTGCAGATAAGGGCCGAGCCACTTCTCGACTTCGGAGACCTCCATCCCCTTCCGCATCGCATAATCCTCGATCTGGTCGCGGCCGAGTTTGCCGACGGCAAAGTATCGGGATTCGGGAGCGGCGAAATAGAGGCCTGAAACGGAACTGGCGGGATTCATCGCCAGGCTCTCAGTGAGAGTAATGCCAGTGTGCTTTGTGGCATCGAGGAGGCGGAAGAGTTCCCACTTCTCCGTGTGGTCAGGACCGGCAGGGTAGCCGGCGGCGGGGCGGATACCGCGGTATTTCTCACGGATGAATTCCTCCTTGGTGAGGTTCTCCGTCTTACCGAATCCCCAGAGGTCGCGGGCCTGCTTGTGCAACCACTCGGCGGCTGCCTCGGCAAAGCGATCACCGAGTGCCTTCACGAGCAGGGCGGTGTAGTCGTCGTGCTGCTTCTCAAACCCCTCAGCGTACTCGCCAACCTCAGGCCCTGCCGTGACGGCAAAGCCGCCGATCGTGTCGAGGCGTCCGGACTCACGCGGGGCGATGAAGTCAGCCAGGGAGTAGTTCGGTTGGCCGGCAGGTTTCTTGTTCTGCTGGCGGAGCATGTGGAACTTCCCGATTACGGAGGAGCGCTCTGCATCGGCGTAGAGCTCAACGTCGTCACCAACGCGATTCGCTGGCCAGAAGCCGCAGACTCCGCGCACCCGGAAGCGCTTCTCCGCCACAATGGTCTCGAGAACCTTGAGCGCATCGTTGTGTAGCTCGGTTGCCTGAGCCCCGATTTCGGGATCCGAAAGGAGGCCGGGATAGCGACCTCGCATTTCCCAGGCTGCAAAGAAAGGTGACCAGTCGAAATACTCCACAAGCTCCGCCAGCGGGATGTTGTCAAAGGTCAGAACTCCTGTCTTCTCCGGCACAGCGAGATCGGCCGCGGCCCAGTCGATGGGGGTGATATTCTCGCGCACTACCTCAAGTGGAAGGAGATCCCCCTTGGCGCGCTTACCAGCATGCTCCTCGCGGAGACGCTTGTGATTCGCCTCGACCTGGAGGTGATAAGCTTCCTTGCGATCCTCGGAGAGAAGCTCGGCCGCAACTCCGACAACACGGGAAGCATCGAGCACATGGATCACGGGATGGCCATACTCCCCGGCGATCTTCACGGCTGTATGGGCTGGACTCGTGGTCGCTCCACCAATCAAGAGGGGAATATCGAAATTCGCACGCTTCATCTCGCGAGCGACATGGACCATCTCGTCGAGCGACGGGGTGATCAGGCCGCTGAGACCGATGATGTCGACCTTGTGCTCCTTAGCGGCGGCCAGGATCTTGTCACAGGGAACCATGACACCGAGGTCGACGACTTCATAGCCGTTGCAGGCGAGGACGACGCCGACGATGTTCTTGCCGATGTCGTGGACATCCCCCTTAACGGTGGCCATCAGGATCTTTGACGCGGAGCTGGTATCAGCAGCAGCGGCCTTCTCGGCCTCCATGAAGGGGGTCAGGTAAGCGACCGCCTTCTTCATCACGCGGGCGCTCTTCACCACTTGGGGCAGGAACATCTTCCCGGCACCGAAAAGATCACCGACGACACGCATCCCGTCCATGAGAGGGCCCTCGATCACCAGCAGAGGACGACCCAACTTCACACGAGCCTCCTCGGTGTCACTATCGATGTGATCCACGATCCCCTTGATCAGGGCGTGCTGGAGACGCTCCTCGACGGTGCCTGAACGCCAGGCCTGCTCGGCTTTCTGCTCCTTCGGATCTCCACCGGCGGCTTTCAATCCTTCGGCAAAATCGACCAGACGCTCCGTGGCGTCGGGACGCCGGTTCAGGAGCACATCCTCTACCATGGTAAGAAGCTCGGGATTGATCTCCTCGTAGACCTCGAGCATTCCGGCATTCACGATCGCCATGTCGAGACCGGCTTGGATCGCATGAAACAGGAAGGCAGAGTGCATCGCCTCGCGCACGGGATTATTCCCGCGGAAGGAGAAAGAGATATTGCTAAGACCACCGCTGGTCTTAGCGCCGGGGAGTGTCGCCTTGATCTCACGGACCGCCTCGATGAAGTCGACTGCGTAGTTGTTGTGCTCCTCGATGCCGGTTGCCACGGTAAGGATATTCGGATCGAAGATAATATCCTCGGGGTCGAAGCCGATCTTATCAACGAGCAGTTGGTAGGCTCGGGTACAAATGCGTACCTTATCCTCCTTGGTGGCAGCCTGCCCCTCCTCGTCGAAGGCCATCACGATCACTGCAGCACCATAGCGCTGGGCAAGACGAGCCCGATTCAGGAAGGTCTCTTCTCCATCCTTGAGACTGATGGAGTTGAGGACGCATTTACCCTGGAGGCACTTTACACCCTTCTCGAGCACGGACCACTTGGAGCTATCGATCATGATCGGCACGCGGCTGATCTCGGGATCGGCGGCCAGAAGGTTCAGGAACGTCTCCATCACCGCCTCGCTGTCGAGCATCCCCTCGTCGACGTTGACATCCAGGATATTGGCCCCGCTCTCGACCTGCTGGCGGGCGACCGAGAGCGCCGTCTCGTAATCGCCGGCGATGATGAGCTTCGAGAAACGGGGGGATCCGGTGACATTGGTGCGCTCACCGACCATCATGAAGGAGCTGCCCTTCTCGATCGTCAGAGCCTCGAGTCCACTCAACCGAGTAGCCTGAGGCGGTGTCGAAGGCTTGCGAGGAGGGTGTGGACGCACGGCCTCGGCAATCGCCGCAATATGCTCCGGTGTGGAACCGCAGCAACCACCGACCACATTGATCCATCCCTCGGAGGCAAAGCCGGCCACTAGCGCCGCCATCTCGGAGGCGGACTGATCGTAACCGCCGAAAGCGTTGGGCAAACCCGCATTCGGATAACAGCTAATGTAGCAGTCGGCGATACGCGAAAGCTCCTCGATGTAGGGACGCATCTCGGCAGCACCGAGGGCGCAGTTGATGCCTACGGCGAGTGGCTTCGAGTGGCGAACGGAATTCCAAAAGGCCTCGACGGTCTGTCCCGAGAGGGTGCGACCCGAGGCATCGGTGATCGTGACCGAGAGAATGATCGGCCAGCGCATCCCGCGTCTTTCAAAGACCTCCTCGCAAGCGAAGATCGCCGCCTTGAGGTTCAGTGTGTCGAAGACAGTCTCGAGCAGGAGGAGATCAACCCCACCATCGAGCAAGGCCTCGATCTGCTCGGCATAGGAAATCACCAACCCGTCGAAGGTCACGGCGCGGTAGCCGGGATTATTCACATCAGGCGACATCGAGGCGGTACGATTGGTGGGACCGACCGATCCCGCGACAAAGACCTTGCGCCCCGGATTCTCCGCCATGAATTCATCGGCCGCTTCACGAGCCACCTTGGCTCCGGCGAGGTTGATCTCCCGCACGGCATCCTCCAGGCCATAGTCGGCCTGCGAGACAGTCGTCGTGCTGAAGGTATTCGTCTCGACGATGTCGCTACCGCCCTCGAAGTAGGCGCGATGGATCCCCTTGATCACGTCAGGACGCGTGATCGAGAGGAGATCATTGTTTCCCTTCAGGTCATGCCCATGATCCTTAAAGCGTTCGCCGCGGAAGTCCGCCTCGGTCAGCGGGTGACGCTGGATCATCGTTCCCATCGCTCCGTCGAGCAGGGCGATGCGACGGGTGAAAAGCTCTCTTAAGAGGGCGTCTGATTCGTGGTTGGGAAGCATGGAGATCATCATTGAAGCTGCTTTACAGGTTGGAGAAGGAGTTGGGGAATGGTACGGATGGGCGATGCTGGAAGCTACCGAAACAATCATGGTTGAGGGAAAAGAGGTCTCTGTGTTCCTGCCGACTTCCTACAGCCAGACACCCCACCGGAAATTCCCGATTCTGCTGATGCTGACCCAGGGACTGAAGGCCCCGGAAGCGATCGCCGGACTGCACGCGGAAGGAATGCTGCCTCAGATGATCGTGGCGGAGGTGGCGGCGGCGGAAACCCCCTCCAATCCCATCAATCCGATTGCCATCATTGATACTCTTTCTGATCAATTCCGAGTACTTGACTCCCCCCTGGCTCGTTGGATCGGAGGAACGGGTCATGCCGCGGTGACTGCTTTTCGTACCCTGCTCGATCAACCCGAACTCTTTGGTGCCGCGTGCTGCCTCTCGACCTCGTTCGAGGGAGTGGAGGGAGCGCCCCCTCCCCACTCTCCGATGCTCCTCGATCTCGAGGAGAGGAAGTCCCTCCCTATGGGCATTCGAGTCTTCTTCGACTATGGCACAATCGGCCTCGATGAGTGCTATGAGCCGTATCATCGAGATCTCGGGGCCCTGCTTCGTACCAGAGGCTGGAAAGACGGGGTCGAGTTTGAGATTTGTCGAGTGAACGGAGGGTTCCAAGAGATCAGCTCTTGGGAGCAGAGAATCGGTCCCGCACTGCGCTGGCTCGCCGGACGCTGACATCTCAGGCAATCGCCACGGCTTTACGCGTCGCCAAGCCCCGCTCGATGGCCACAAAGAAGGCCGCAAAGAGGAGATCGCTCACAAGGCTGTTGCGAAAGAAGCTCCATGTTGGGGCATAGCCGGGAAGACCAGTGGTCAGTGACTGGATCCATCCGGCGAAATTCTGAGGATAGGCCGTGAGACCGAGCCAGCTACCAGTGTTCGTAATGAGGTAAAAGGCAAGTGAAGTGATCAGCGTTCCGGCAAGAATCGGGAGCAGGCCGCCGCGGCGTTCACGGATCATCCAGCCAAGCCCGACCGCGATGAGATAACCAGGCAATGTCCAGAGAAGCTGGGAGGAGATGAGAGGGACTCCATAGTGAAGATTCAGCAAGGCGTCTGAAATCAGAAGGGCCGCCACGGGTACCACCAGGCCTAGCCAACCCGGAATGAAGACCGCGCCGCAAAGAGCCGCCGCCATCAGGGGGGAAAAATTCGGCAACGTCTGGGGCGCCAGATCGACACGGAGCACTCGGAAGAAGGTGCCGACAAGCAAGAGCATGATGGCTGGCACGACTGTTCGGGAAAGATCGCTGG
>CAIKYN010000065.1 GCA_903831635.1 uncultured Spartobacteria bacterium | reverse complement strand
CACCAGAAGAAGTCCAAAGAAGCTCTGGGCAAGCGCCGCGTGAAAGATGCCGATCTGATCCTTATAAAGAGTCACTCGCAGGCCACCCAGCACGCCTTGGGAGATGACACCGATCACTGCGGCCCCGGCCAACCATTTTACCCACGTGCGTTGTTCTTTCCAAAATGTGACCCCTGCCAGCACCAGCGTGATCAGACCGATTCCCGAGGCGAGGAGGCGGTGCGAATGCTCCCAAAAGATCCCACCCACCCACTTCGAGTAGGGAAAAAGAAACATGTTGTAGCCGTAAGTAGTCGGCCAGTCGGGAACCGACATGCCGGCTCCTTTGGAAGTCACAAGACCTCCCACGACAATCAGGCAAAATGTTGCCACCGATCCAATCAGGGCGACCCGATGAACGAGACCCACAGCCCCTGCAGAGGACGCAGGAGCGGTTCGCAGAGGACTCCTAGCTGTGTTCACGGTTCCCACAAAGACGACAGGTCAACCCTAGTGGGCTTCCAGCGTGATGTGAGCGGGAGCCTTTTCGTTCTGAGGCAGGAAATCCTTTGCAAGTCCCGGCACGCTATACTCGTAGGGGCCATGGTAGACAGTCGGCGTCACCGCGAAGTTACCATGCGGAATCGGGTGAGAAACCGTCCACTCAAGCGTGGTGGAGTTCCAGGGATTGGCAGGGGCCTTCGGACCATTCCGCATGCTCCAGATGATATTCCAAACAAAAGGAAGTGTTGCCAAACCAAGACCCATCGCCCCGATCGTGCAGACCACATTGAGGGGTTGGAGTTGTTTCAGGCAGTCGTAGACGGTCGGATCAGCAATGCGGCGCATCATGCCACCAAGGCCGAGGTTGTGCATCGGGAAGAAAGTCAGATTGAAGAAGACAAAGGTCATCCAGAAATGAATCCAGCCGAGTGTGTTGTTGAACATTCTACCCGACATCTTGGGGAACCAAAAATAGATGGCGGCGAAGATCGCAAACATGCTGCCGCCGAAGAGAACGTAGTGGAAGTGGGCGACGATGAAGTAGGTGTGGTGAACGAAGAGATCGACCGGTGTAGAAGCCATGAAAATGCCGCTCAGTCCACCGATGACGAACATGGAAACAAAGGCCACAGCGAATGCCATGGGGACTGTGTAGTGGATCGAGCCGCGCCAGATGGTTCCCATCCAGTTAAAGGTTTTAATGGCGCTCGGTACGGCGATAACCATTGTCGAGACCGAGAATGCGGCGCTCAGCGTCAGGTTCATACCACTGACGTACATGTGGTGGCCCCAGACGATGAATCCAAGGAAACCGATCGAAATCATCGCCCAAACCATCGCCTTGTAACCAAAGACGGGCTTACGAGAGAAAACGGAAAGGATCTCTGAGGTCAGCCCCATTGCGGGAAGGATCAGGATGTATACCTCAGGGTGTCCGAAGAACCAGAAGAGATGCTGCCAGAGAAGAGGCTGCCCATAGCCGGAGGGTCGGTAGAACGTGGTTCCAAAGTTGAGGTCAAAGATAATCAGAGCGGCAGCTGCGGAAAGAACGGGAATCGCAAGGATGAGAAGGATCGCCGTGAGGAAGATCGCCCAGACCGGCAAGGGCATCCTGAACATCGTCATTCCGGGCGCGCGCATGGTGATGACGGTGGTGATGTAGTTCACAGCACCGGTGATTGATGAAAGACCATTCACAAAGAGGGCCGCACACCAGAGCGTCTGACCCATGGGGGTCTGATTGTACGCAGCGACACTGCTTAACGGCGCATACGCTGTCCATCCAGTGCCAGGGGCGCCACCTGGAACCCAGAAGGAACTCAGCATGAGGACACCGGAGAGTGCAAAGAGCCAGTAACTCAACTCGTTCAGAGCAGGGAAAGCCATATCGCCTGCACCAATCTTGAGAGGAATCAGAAAATTCCCAAATACTCCGATGAGGAGAGGCATCGCCACGAAAAAGACCAAGATCGTCCCGTGCATGGTGACCAACACATTGTAACCGCTGGGAATGATGGCTCCCTCATCGTTAACAACACTATGGGGAAGGAGATGGCCGATGACCGGAATAGGGTGTCCGGGGAATGCCAACTGCCAACGCATGGCCAGGGCCATCGCGCCACCGAACAGGAGGAAAAGACTGCCGACCACATGAACTGTAACGCGATCATCTTGTGATCCGTGTTCCAAAGATAGTGCATGATCCCGGGCTTACCATGGCCGTGGTCATCATGATGGCTGCTACCGTGGGTCTCCACGGTCGCGATGCTGTCGTGGGTGAGTGAGGTGCTCATAGAATTAGAGAGTATTTCCTGTGGCTGGACCAGTCAAGGAGGCCGCTTTTGCAGGGCTCGGAGCCGCAATAGGAACAGACGAAGGCGCCGGTGTGACGCCGGCATTCTTCTGCTGTCGTGGTGTCAACCACTTCTGAAACTCCTCCTCGGAGACAATCTTGATCGGAGCCTTCATGTTATAATGGCCGGTACCGCAGAGTTGGTTGCAGGCTAACTGGAAGTCACCGGTCTGTGTTGCTTGGAACCAGACCCAACCGATGGTACGACCAGGGACACAGTCCTGATAAAGACGGAATTCCGGCACATAGAATGAGTGGATCACATCTCGGGAATGGAGAAGAACATGGATAGGGCGACCAACGGGGATCACCAGATCGGTGCTGATGACATCCTGGGCCGTTTTCGGGTTTTCAGGATCCGTTCCGAATGGGTTCTGCGCGGTTATCTTGCGGACATCCATCGGAGCCAGTTTG
>CAIKYN010000064.1 GCA_903831635.1 uncultured Spartobacteria bacterium | reverse complement strand
CGTGCGCTGCTGAGCTCCTTCAACATCTATCCGAAGTGCTTCAACGAGCGCCGTGAGCTTGGCATCCGTTTCAGCGATCCCGACCTGATCAAGCGTCTGGTGAAGATCTTTGAGTCCGATTGGGAGACATCCAAGAGGATGGACCTCACCGATGCCGGCATCCAAGCCGATCGTGAAAAACACGCCGCCAAGGTGCTGGCTGAGCAAAAGGAAGGCAATGCCGGGGGAAGCCCCAAATCCTGATCAGGAAGAGGCGGTCGGTTCCTCCAAGAAGGTATCCCTTCTGGAAATCGCCGGACTCTTCGCATTTATCGGGATCACGAGCTTCGGTGGAGGACTGACGGCGTATATCCGCAGACTGGTCGTAGGTCAGAAGCAGTGGCTCACCGATGAGGAGTTCCTCCCCGGACTCGCTCTGGTCCAGATCCTGCCAGGGGCCAATGTGGCCGGTCTCTCGATCTATATCGGCAACCATCTACGCGGCCCCCTGGGTGCCGCGGTGGCCCTGACATCGATCCTGATCCCGCCCTTCATCCTCGTTTGCATTCTGGGTTTTCTCTACTTTCACGCGGGAAAAACCACAGACACACGTGCCGTGCTCGCCGGAATCACGGCCACCGCCTGTGGGCTCATGGCCAGTATGGTCTTCGAGGCGGGGCAGAAGGCGATCAGAGGTGCTTTCGACATCATCCTCATTTTGCTGACCTTTGCGCTCGTACGCTTTGCCCATCTCCATGTCCCTTATGTGATCCTGATCATGGCACCGCTCGCCATCTGGTGGCATCGTCCTCGTCCTGAGCGGGAGAAAACCACGGGGAACATCAATCCATGATCAAGACCCTCCTTCATCTTGCCGCACTCTTCTCGGCACTCTCGATTTCGGCCTTCGGCGGAGGGAAGGTGGTCCTCCCCTCGATGCATCAGGCCTCGGTCGGTGAATATCACTGGATGAGCAACCAACAGTTCGTTGACCTCTTCTCAATCAGCATGGCCGCTCCGGGCCCGTCGATGATGGTGGTCTCGCTGGTCGGCCTGAAGGCCTGCCTCCCCTACGGCACGGCCATTGCCCTGCTCGGCGCGTTGATCGCCACGATTGCGATGTTCCTGCCCAGCTCGATCCTGGTCTTTGTGGTCAGCAAGTTCTGGGACGAGTGGAAGGAGTCTCCCTGGCGTCATACTGTGGAGCGGGCCATGATGCCTGTCTCCACCGGCCTGATCCTTGCCGCCACCTGGATCATCGCGAAGACCTCGATCCACTCGGTCCCAACGGCGATCATGGGACTGGTGGCCCTAGCGCTGATGCTCTTCACCAAAATCAACCCGGTGCTCATGATGGGCGCGGCAGGAGTGATCAGTTGGACATTCCTGCGCTGATGAACAAAAGAGACTATTAGGCTGTAGCCTTTTAGACTGTTAGGTGGACAGCCAAACAGCATTGGGAGCATCGTCTCAACTCACCTTAAGACGGAGATGGACCAAGGGGGAATAGTGATCGGTTGATTTGCTGATATCTTTTTGAATGCAGGGGGGAGATTACGAGAGGGATGACCATTTGCTCCATCGACATGCCATGCATATTGGGCAGAGGAATAGGTGATCAGTGTATGGAGCTCACGACCAAGTCCTGAGATGGATAGCCTTGCCGGATGCGATGCGTCTTTGTTGATCACAAGCAGGGAGATTGCCCCTTCGGGACGCTTCACCGCAAAGGCACTGAGTAAGGCGCGCCCGTTATTGTGTATCCGCACAGGAAGGACGGAGTGCTCACCACCGCAGGAATCTAGCCATTGATGATTCATCAAACACAGTGCTTGG
>CAIKYN010000063.1 GCA_903831635.1 uncultured Spartobacteria bacterium | reverse complement strand
GATCGAGTTCGTGAAGCACAAGGCTCGATGCTTCATCTTCACGGCCTCGCTTGCTCCAGCCGTGACCGGTGGGGTTCTCAAGGCTCTCCAAATCATGCAGGCCGAGCCAGAACGCATCGAGATGCTCTGGAAGAACACCCGCAAGATGCATGAGGGCTTCAAGTCGATAGGTTTCAAGATCGGATCCACCCAGAGCCCTATCGTTCCCATCCTCATCGGCAGCGAGGCCAAGGCCTTTGCTTTTGCCCAGCGCCTCTTCGAGGAGGGTGTCTTCGCCATACCCGCCATCTACCCAGCAGTCCGTTATGGTGAAGCAATCGTCCGTACAAGCTTCATGTCGACCCACACTGATGAGGATCTCGACAAGGTACTCGATATTTTTGCTAAAATTGCACGAGAACTAGGAACCTTCGATGATCCAGCATACACAGAACCAGGCCGCCGCCGGAACGTTTTCGATTTTGCCCTGCCGCAGCGCGGCGGAGTTGAAGAAGTTCGAGTCGATTCCGGAGATTCTTCACGGAACGGATCCGAACTTCACGCCGCCGTTTCCCGGTAGCGTCGTCGGGCTCATAGGCCCGAAGTCGGTTTTTCTCAAAAAACACGGGGAGATTACCCCGTTGATCGCTTATCGAAATGGGAAGCCTGTCGGCCGCATCGCGGCAATCGTCAATCGCTCCCATAACAACCATAACAAGGACTCGGTCGGCTTCTTTGGCTTCTTCGATTTCATCAACGACCCCACGGTAGTGAAGGCGTTGGTCGATGCCGCCGCCAAAATCCTGAAAGACAAGGGTCTGACCATCATGAGGGGTCCCTACAACCCTTCGATCAACGATGATTGCGGTGTGCTGACTAAGGGTAATGACCGCCCCACCTTCATCTCGATGCCGTGGAACCCGACCTATTACGACGAGCTCTATAATTCCGTTGGCCTTGGCATTATCAGGACCCTCTACGCCTGGGATATTCCTCTGCATACGGAACCACCCGCCCGCGTCACCAAGATCGTCAACTGGCTGAAGAAAAGGAACAACGTCTCGATTCGTACGATCGACATGAAGAACCTGAACAAGGAACTGGAGACGATCCATCGCCTTTACAACCAATGCCTCGACCGTAACTGGGGATTTTATCCTATTGCCTTGGAGGATCTGCTTCATGCTGCGGATGACCTCAAGGCGATTGCCGATCCAAGCATCATCGTCTTCGTGTGCGTGGATGGTCGCGACGTTGGTTTCTCCTTGGCTTTGCCGAACGTGAACGAAGTTTTCCATGCCTCTCGCGGACGCAAGGGAATCTTACGCTTTCTGGAGATGGCCCTGCGACTCCAGGTCCAAAAGATCAAGACCGACCGCCTCACTGTGCTGGGAGTCGAGCCGGCCTACCGGGACAAGGGACTTAGTGCACTGCTCTTCTTTGAGAGTTTTCGTATCGCAAAGGCTAAATATGAGGTTTCCGAGGTCTCCTGGGTGGAAGCGAACAATGTGGAAATCCTTGAGGCTGCGGAACTCATGGGTGGCCACCACTCCCGCACCTACGAGCTCTACGAGAAGTCGCTGGCCTGATCCCAGGATTAGACTCCACGCCCCATGGAACTTCTCCTGACCGGATCCACGGGATTCGTCGGACGGAATCTCCTGATGAGACTCCGTCGTGAACGGCGGTGGCGCCGGATCATTCTGCCTGTCCGTGATCCGGAGAAGCTCCATTCGCAGTTGCATGAGGAGGGGATCTCCGACGATCGATTCATCCCGTGCCGTGTCGCCAGAAATTTCTGGGAGCTTCCTCCAGATGCCGCTCCAGATCTTGTCATTCATGCGGCGGGGCTCCTCTTCGGGCGACGTCGCGAGGAGTATTTTGAAACGAATGTGGAGGGAACCCTGCGTCTGATGGCCCAGTTGCCGAGAACAACCAGGGTCATTGTCCTCTCCTCTCAGGCTGCCGGAGGTCCTACGCCGCAGGGGATGAATGCCCGCTCAATGGATGATCAGGATCAACCCGTCTCGCTCTATGGCGCCTCGAAGCTCACGATGGAGAGAGAGCTCCGAAATCGCCTCGGTCGTCGCCTCCTGATCCTGCGTCCCCCAATGGTTCTGGGTCCTCGCGATGCCGCCACCCTGCCGCTTTTCAAAATGGCGGCGGGAGTTATCAGGGTAAAACCCGGGTTCAAGGCCAAGCAGTACAGCTGGATTGATGTTGAGGATCTCTGCGATGCGATCCTAGCCTCTGCATTGGTCGCACCCGCCGACTGGGAGAAGTACGGGCCCTTTTATCTCGGCTCAGGAGGCTCGATCACCGACTCGGAGTTAATCTCCACAGCGGCGCAGGTGATCGGTGCCCAGGGAGTAACGCTCTCGCTACCGCAGGTGTTAATCCAACTCGCCTCGCTCGTGATCGACGCCGTGCCGGCCTGGCGTACCGCAGCTCCCAGTCTCGGTCGTGACCGGGTTCGCGAGATCCTACCCGACCGATGGGTCTGTGATGGGAAGCCTTTTGAGGAGGAGTTTAGCTGGAAGCCTACCAGATCACTTTCCGGGACTCTTGCGGCAACGGCCGATTGGCTTAAGAAGCAGGGGAAGATCTAACGAAGGATTAATTCCTCGAAACATCATCAGGAGCCTGGGCGAGAAGATAATACATCGATCCCAGGTCCTTCATGATTCCCTTCCAGAGCTTGATGCCATCCTCCAAGGTGTGCACGGGTTGCAGTATGGCGGGCGAGGGCTTGAGGAGGTGCCATGATTTTTCGTTGATCTCCTGTTCGAGTTGTCCCCCAGTCCATCCAGCATAGCCCGTGAAGGCTCGGAGTGTCTGATTCTCTTTCGAGTTTTTTTCGGAATCCAGTAGGGGCAGATCCTCCTCTCCGAGAGATTGGAAACGCACACCTGATTTCTTCCAGAGCAGGTGCGTGAGGATGAGGTTCTTCGGTTCCACAGGACCGCCGCTGAAAACAGGCACGTCTGCAACCTCTTCAGGAGCATTGGCCAGTTGTCCCAAGCATTCATTCCGTGGGCGGTTTAGAATGAAGCCCATGGCACCCTCTTGATCGTGGTGGGTCAGAAAGAGGATAGTGCGCCGGAAATTCGGATCCACGAGGCTAGGCAAGGCGACAAGCAGTGAGCCTGTCAGCTCGGTTTCTGTTTGATGAGGTTGCTGAAGGCGCACAACATCATGTTCACTCTTCTATGGAAACAGATCAACCCGAACTTGAAGGGAGCTGTTTTTGGCTAGTGAGGGAAAGAACTTCCGCGGCACTGCAATAAAAAAATCAAGAAATCTCTTGCCCATAAGAACCAGATCAGCTTTTATTGCCAACCTTTTTCGCCGGAATCGGCACTAGGGTCTCTCTCGAATATCGTTTCACACGCTTTCTAAACTCCTTCAACCAACTCGAACCATGGCCAAAGAAATCACAGGACAGATCAAGCTTCAGATCCCCGCCGGACAGGCCAATCCAGCGCCTCCAGTTGGTCCAGCACTCGGTCAGCAGGGGGTCAACATCATGGCCTTCTGTAAGGAGTTCAATGCCGCCACGCAGAAACAGGCCGGCGATATCCTTCCTGTGGTCATCACCGTCTACAAGGACAAGAGCTTCACCTTCATCACCAAGCAGCCTCCCGCAGGCGTTCTTCTCAAGAAAGCCGCAGGGATTGCTTCCGGTTCCAAGGAGCCGAACAAGGTCAAGGTGGCCAAGCTTACCAAGAAGCAGGTCATGGACCTTGTGAAGATCAAGATGAAGGACATGAATGCCCGCAGCGAGGAAGCAGCCTTCCGCACCCTCTGCGGCACTGCTCGCCAGATGGGAATCGAAATTGAGGCGTAAAAAGGCCGAAGCGTAATTTTAACACAACCAACCGCAGGAGGTCTTCGGACCGCTTGAACTGCACCACAAAATGCAAAACACCCGCAGCAAACGTTACCGCGCCGCCAATGAGCTCGTTGAGCAGGGGCGCAAATATCCATTGAGCGACGCGCTGAACGTCCTCAAGAAGATGCCTCCCACCAAGTTCGACCAGACAGTCACCGTCTCGATGCGACTTGGTGTTGATCCCAAGCAGAGCGACCAGATGGTTCGTGGCACCTGCCCACTTCCCCATGGTAGCGGTAAGAACGTTCGCGTCCTTGTCTTTGCAACTGGTGCAGCCGCTACGGCAGCACAGGAAGCAGGGGCAGAGTTCGTTGGTTTTGAAGATCTTCTGAAGAAGGTCCAGGGCGGCTTTTCCGATTTCGACGTAGCGATTGCGACTCCAGCAGCCATGACCGAGGTTCGTAAGCTCGGTAAGGTTCTCGGACCTCGCGGTCTCATGCCTAACCCGAAGACCGGAACGGTCAGTGACGACACCGCCAAGGCGGTGCAGGAGGTTAAGGCCGGACGTGTCGAGTTCAAGCTCGATAAAAATGGCAACATCGCCGTTCCTGTCGGTAAGTTCTCCTTCAGTGAGGAACAGCTTCTCGACAACGGCCGTGCCGTTATTGAGGCGGTGATCAAGTCGCGCCCCGCAACAGCCAAGGGTGCCTTTGTCGAATCAGTCACTCTGGCTGCAACAATGCTGCCCGGCATCCTGATCGATGCGGCACCATTCCTGAAGAACTAACCTATACACGAGGAACCAAGGACCTACCACCATGCGCCCCGAGAAACCCACGATCGTAGAGGACGTCAAGCTGCGCCTCAACAACTCTCCTTTCCTCATCGTCGTCGAATACGGCGGGATGAACGTGAATCATTTTGCAGAACTCCGTAACCGCCTGGGTGGTGCCGGAGCCTCTCTGACCGTCATCAAAAACACCTTCCTTCGCCGTTCCATCAAGGACGCCGGTCTTCCAGAGCTCGATGCCCACCTAACGGGTCAGACGGCTTTTGTGGTCGGTGACAAAGACATCTGCGCTTCCGCAAAGATCCTCAAGACCTTTGCAGCGGAATTCGAGAAGCCTAAGATCCGTGTCGGTATCCTTGATAATTCGATCCTCGACACCGCTCAGGTGATCGCTTTGGCCGACCTTCCTCCGAAGGAAGTCCTTCAGGCCCAGCTTCTCGGTCTCCTGCTCAGTCCTGCCACCAAACTGGTGCGCACGCTCAACGAGCCAGGCGCCAGTCTGGCCCGCGTCCTTGCGGCGATTGCCGAGAAGGCTCCGGCTGCTCCAGCATCCGAACCCGTTGCCGAGGCTCCGGTTACAGAAGCCCCTGCAACCGAGGTCCCCACTGCTGAAGTCGTGGCAGAAGCCGCTCCCACGGAGACTCCGGCTGCCGAGTAAGCGGCAGGTCTCTCTTAGCATTCCAAATACCTTTTAACCAAAAAAATTTCTCCCGGCGTACGAAGCCACGACGGGTGAAGGAAACACAACACGATGAACTGTCGGGCCGGCGGCTGCCGGACTCAAATGTCCTGAGGCTTCGGGACGCGACAGCATCAAAATCCAAACAACACCATGTCCGATAATACTGCACTAGTTGATCAACTCAGCAACCTCACCGTCCTCCAGATCGCTGACCTCGTGAAGGCCCTCGAAGAGAAGTGGGGCGTGAGCGCTGCCGCTCCTGTCGCCGTCGCCGCCGTTGGTGGTGGTGCCGCTGGCGCACCTGCCGCCGCCGCCGAGGAGAAGACCTCCTTCGACGTCATCCTCAAGGAAGCTGGATCCAACAAGATCGGCGTCATTAAGGAAGTCCGCGCCGCAGTCCCAGGACTCGGTCTCGCAGAGGCAAAGGCCCTTGTTGAGAGCGCTCCCAAGGCAATCAAGGAAGGCGCCAGCAAGGAAGAGGCCGAAGAGATCAAGAAAAAGATCGAGGCCGCTGGAGCCAAGGTCGAGATCAAGTAGTCTCCGACTGCCACGTCATTCATTTCCGGTCATCGTTGTTTTCTGGGGTTTCCCAGTTGACTCGATGGCCGGAACGACGTACAAAGAAAAGTTCCACCAGTCCCGAGCCCTGCAACACGGTCACACGACGCTTAGTCAAAAACATCTTTTCGCCGCCCGCGCGGAATTCCCTGCATCTTTTGGGAACTCCTCAACTGGCGGCTCTTTTGCCTTCCGTTTTCCCCGTCTCTCCCCCGAGCACAAAACACTCTCCCTTTTCAGCCGGCGCTAGCCGGTAAAGAAAAGAACGCCATCAAGGCACCCCGTATCGTCACCCAAGCGCCACCCAAGATCCTGCACTATGTCTGAAAGAATCAACTTCGGCAAACTTCACGAGGCCATCCAACCGCCCAACCTCATCGAACTGCAGATCAAGTCCTACGAGGAATTTTTCCAGACGGGCGTCGAGCCTTCCAAGCGTAAGAACGTGGGCCTTCAGGCCGTCTTCCGCGAGTTCTTCCCGATCTATGGCTTCGAGGAGAAGTCTTCGCTTGATTTCGTAAGCTATCATCTGGAGGAGCCGAAGATCGGTCCTTTTGAATGCCAGATCGAGGGTGAGACTTACAGCGCGCCGCTCTACGTTACATTCCGTTACAAGGACGAAAAATCTACCAAGGAAGAGAAGGTCTATATGGGAGAGATTCCTCTCATGACCAAGTCAGGAACCTTCATGGTCAATGGCGCCGAGCGCGTTGTGGTGAGCCAGTTGCACCGCTCTCCCGGTATCTGTTTTGAGTCCGACATACACCTCAATGGTAAGCTGCTTCATGGGTTCCGCATCATTCCGGATCGCGGCTCCTGGACCGAGGTTCAGTTTGATACGAACGACCTGCTCTATGTCTACCTTGATCGTCGCAAGCGCCGTCGCAAGTTCCTTGCAACTACGTTCCTGCGTGCTCTCGGTTTCCCCACGGACGAGGAGATCGCAGCACTCTTCTACAAGATTGAAAGCCTCAAGCTCTCCGAAAAACTCGATGAAGAAGAGATCAGCACCAAGGTGCTTCTAGCAGATGTCCGTGAGGGCGACGCGATCATCGCACGTGCTTACGAGCCGCTGACTCCCGCAGTCATTCGCGATCTGATCCGTGCCGGTCACAGCACAGTCAAGGTCATCGACACTAAGGACGACGACACGATTGTGAAGTCTCTGAAGCGTGATCCCGCACACAGTGAGGAAGAGGCTCTTAAGGATATCTACCGCAAGCTTCGCCCTGGCGATCCTCCAACTGTCCAGAATGCTCGTGGCATGCTCAAG
>CAIKYN010000062.1 GCA_903831635.1 uncultured Spartobacteria bacterium | reverse complement strand
TCGCGCCGATGCGTCGGATATCGCAACGGACGCTGGCGTAGAACTTGAGAGCCTTACCGCCCGGGGTGGTCTCGGGATTGCCGAACATGACGCCGATCTTCTCACGGATCTGGTTGGTGAAGATGCAGCAGCAGTCAGCCTTGGAAATGAAGGCGGTGAGCTTCCTCATGGCGGCGCTCATGAGGCGGGCCTGGGCACCGACGACTGAGTCGCCGATCTCGCCCTCGAGCTCGGACTTGGTGACGAGTGCCGCCACGGAATCGAGGACAACCACGTCGACGGCATTGGAACGAACGAGGGTCTCGCAGATGCGGAGGGCCTCTTCACCGGAGCTGGGCTGGGAGACAAGGAGCTCCTCGAGATTCACGCCAAGCTTGCGGGCATAGGCAGGATCGAGTGCGTGCTCGACGTCGATGAATGCAGCGACGCCGCCACGCTTCTGGGCCTGGGCGACGACGGTGAGCGTAAGGGTGGTCTTTCCCGAGGACTCAGGACCGAAGACCTCGATGATGCGTCCCTTCGGGAATCCACCGACGCCGAGAGCGCGGTCGATGACAAGGTTGCCGGTCGGGATGGAGGCGATGTTGACGGCGGCGGCCTCGCCGAGGCGCATGATGGCTCCGTCACCGTAGTCCTTAGCGATTGCCTGAATCGCGAGGTCGAGATTCTTGGCGCGCGCGGTGGCGGCTTTGTCGGTTGCCTTGTCGGTGGATTTTTCTGCGGCGGATGCGTCGTCTTTGGCCATGGTTCGGGAAATAAGTGGGTGGGTTCGGTGAACCATCAAGGTAGACTTCCGCGCCAACGGCGCAAATGGAAAACGGCGGCTTGCGTTTATGAGGCGTCTTTCTACCTTTGGCGGCTCGGAATGCGTTCACTCCCCTCCTCCTTCCTACCCCGTCTTATCAGCACCCTGATCCTGTGGGGGGCGCTTGTCGTGGCGTATATTCTCCGCTCGGAGGTCGCCTTTGCATTCATGATCAGCATTCCGGCACTTGGCTCCCTCTGGGAATATTTCGCCCTGCTCAAATCAGGCGGCATCTCCCATCACCGCGGTATGGGCATGACAGCGGCGGTCGTGCTGATCGGCATGACTTTCTGGGTGCTGCACTCGACGGATTTCTTCCGCCAATTCGCCATCTTCCCTCTGGAAACGCTCGTCATGGCCTTCCTCGTGATGGCGCTCTTTCTGAGGGAATATGGCCGTAACGATCCGGGTCGCGCCACGGCTGAGGCGATTACCTTCACCCTCTTCGGAGTGGTCTATATTCCATGGCTCTTCCTCTTCATGGCGAAGCTGCTCTACCTCACTCCGCGCTCCCCCGATGGTCATCTGACCGGACAATATCTGGTGCTCTTCGTTGTCGCCGTCACGAAATTCACCGATGTGGGAGCCTTTCTTGGGGGCAGCATCTTCGGGCGCACCCCATTCTTCCCAAACATCAGTCCCAAGAAGACCTGCGAGGGGATCCTTGCGGGGATCGTGCTCGGCGTCTTGGTCGGCATCGGGGTATTTCACTTCTTCGCTCATCAGCTGCCGCCCTTCTCCATGAACTTGGTCTGTGGTCTGTCGTTCCTTATCGCGATTGCCGGAGTAGCGGGCGACCTGGCTGAATCACTGCTCAAGCGCTCGGTGCAAAGCAAAGACTCGGGCCACGCCCTGCCCGGAATTGGCGGTGGGCTCGACCTGATCGACAGCCTGCTCTTCACGTTACCCCTCTTTTACTTCCTGCTCATCTTCTTGCTGCGCCCATGAAGAAGCGAGTCGTCGTCCTGGGAGCCACCGGATCGATCGGCGAAAGCACGATGCGCGTTGCCCGCGCCCTGTCCGATAAGATCGAGATTGTCGGCATCTCCGGAAGGAATAATACCTCTCGCCTGCTGGATCTCGCCCATGAGTTTCCCACGGCGCGTCTTTGTGCTGGCGATGCTACCGGAGCAGGGGAGCTGAGCCATAAGGTCGGTCGTCCCGTACTTCACGGGGAACAGGGTCTCATGGAACTCGCTTCCCTGCAGGAGGCGGAACTCGTCCTAGTCGCCATTGTCGGAACCGCAGGTTTGAAGCCCGCGCTTCATGCCCTTGAATCGGACAAGGATCTCGCTGTCGCGAGCAAGGAGATCCTCGTCATGGCTGGCGAACTTGTCATGGAGACCGCCGCCCGGATGAGTGGACGGGTTCTGCCGGTCGACAGTGAGCACAACGCCATCTTCCAGTGCCTCGAGGGACAGGATCCCGCGACAGTGAAGAGGCTCATTCTTACCTGCTCGGGTGGTCCGTTTCGCAAGGCCTCTTCGACTGAGCTTGCCTCAGTCACTCCGGAACAGGCACTCAAACACCCGACCTGGTCCATGGGCCGGAAAATCTCCATCGACTCGGCCACCCTCTTCAACAAGGGCCTCGAGATGATCGAGGCGCGCTGGCTTTTCAATATCCCGATGGAGAAGATCGATGTGGTGATTCATCCCCAGAGCATCGTCCACTCCATGGTGGAGTTTGTGGATGGATCGATCCTGGCCCAGATGAGTTCCACCGATATGGCGCTGCCGATTCAGTATGCCCTGACCTATCCGGAGCGTTATGTCGGCCCTTGCGCACCGCTCGATCTCACCTCGGTAGGGAGGCTTGATTTTGAGGCCCCGCGATCCGATCTCTTCCCTGCGCTCAATCTGGCCCGCCGCGCCGGAACAGCGGGAGGCACTTTGCCCGCCGTACTGAATGCAGCCAACGAGGCGGCCGTGGATGCCTTCCTGGCCGGACGTCTTTCTTTCCCCGGTATCTGGGAAAGCGTGAAACTGGCGATGGATAC
>CAIKYN010000061.1 GCA_903831635.1 uncultured Spartobacteria bacterium | reverse complement strand
TCCCCGGCCAAGTCCTCCCCTGACGCATCTTACGAATTTCTCAAAAAACTGCTGAACACTCCCTCACCCTCGGGCTTCGAGACGAAAGGACAGAAAGTCTGGGTGGATTACGTGAAGCAATTTGCTGATTCCGTGGAAATCGATTCCTACGGGAATGCCTACGCGACACTGAATCCTGCGTCCGGAAAGGGAGATCCGACCATCTTGATCAGCGGCCATGTCGATGAACTGGGTCTCATGGTTTCGCACATTTCCGAAGAGGGATACCTGTACTTCAAGCCGATCGGCGGCGTGGACAAGGCCCTGATACGTGGACAGCGCGTGACGGTTCACGGCGCCAAGGGTTCCGTGCCCGGAGTCACCGGACTCCTTGCCATCCATCTCCAGGAACCCGATGACCGCAACAAGGTTCCCGAGATGCATGCCATGCATATCGACATCGGTGTCTCCTCCCGCAAGGAGGCTGAGAAATTGGTAGCGATCGGTGATGCCGTGACCTACTCGGCCGAGTTTCAGGAGCTAGCGGGCGGACGCTTTGCCGCGCGCGGATGCGATAACAGGATCGGAGCCTGGACAGCCGCTGAGGGGTTGCGCCTAGCCTCTCTCAAGAGGAACAAGCTCAAGGCCAAACTCGTCGCCGTCTCCACCATCCAGGAGGAGAATGGACTCTATGGTGCCACCATGGCGGGCTACAGCGTCCATCCCGATGTCGCCCTCGTTGTCGACGTGACCCATGCCACCGATATCCCCAACTGCTCCAAAGCAAAGCATGGAGAGGTGGCGATGGGGAAGGGACCAGTCATCAGTGTTGGCAGCGTGAATCATCCCGTGGTGAACGATCGGCTCCGACAGATCGGGGAAGCTGCAAAGATCCCTCTCCAGGTCGAGGTGAACCCACGCTGGACGGGCACCGATGCCGACGCGATCTTCAAACAGAGGGGGGGAATCCCCACCGTCTCCATCGGCGTACCCAACCGCTACATGCACTCCCCCGTAGAGATGATCCAGTATTCCGATCTTCAGCAGACGGCGGAGTTGCTGGCTGCATTTGCCCTCGACTGCGGCAAGGGGGAACGTTTCGGAGTTAGGCTTTAGAATGAGGCTTTCGTCATCTCTGGAATAGAAAAGTTGCGGGGGAGATTTTTTGAGTCTCCACCCCATGATCGTGATTTCCCCGATTTCAACTTTCCTCTTTTATCCTCCTTCATTCATCCTTTCCCCCCGTGACCTCCCACACATCCCCCAACAACTTGGGCTGGCGCGTTGCGCTAGCCGGACTCGGCATCAATCTCGCCCTCGGCGTGCTCTACACCTGGAGCATGTTCAAAGGAGCCATCGAGAAGGACTTCGGCTGGAAAGGTGATCAACTCAATGATCCTTATGCCCTCTGCTGCCTGGTCTTTGCCTTCGCGATGATCCTGGCGGGTCGCCTGCAGGATAAGATCGGCCCCAAGATCACCGCCACCATCGGCGGCATTCTTGTCGCCGCCGGAATGCTACTCATCTCCACGACCAACAACTATACCCTCTGGGTCATCGGCTTCGGTGTGCTTGTCGGGACTGGCATCGGCTTCGGCTACGCCTGCGCCACGCCAGCAGCCCTCAAGTGGTTCCCCAAGGCCAAGACCGGACTGGTAGCTGGTATCGTCGTCGGCGGATTCGGACTGGCCCCCGTCTACCTGGCACCGCTCTCCGAGACACTCCTCAAGGATTTTGGCATCCTCAAATCGATGCTTGTTCTCGGGGTTCTCTTCGCGGTCATTGTTATTGGACTCGCACAACTGCTCAAAAATCCTCCTGCGGGTTATGTCGCTGAGACAACTTCCTCCGCGAGTGCTGGCTCGCTAGTCGTGGCTGACTTGTCTCCAGCCCAGATTCTTTCCAAGAGCTCTTTCTGGCTGCTCTGGCTGCTCTACTTTGTCGGTGCGGGAGCTGGTCTCATGGTCATCGGCAGTATCAGCGGCATGGCCAAGAAATCCATGGGAACGTCCGCCTTTATCGCCGTGGCGGTTCTGGCAATCGGCAATGCCATGGGGCGGGTGATCGCAGGATCCTTATCCGACAAAATCGGTCGCCGCACGACCCTCTTGATCGTCTTCCTGTTCCAGGCGGTCCTGATGTTCGTTGCCATCCCCGTCACGGGTGGCACCACCACGCCACTCGTTCTTGTCCTGATTGCTGCGCTGATCGGTGCCAACTACGGCGCCAACCTCTCACTCTTCCCCTCGATCACGAAAGATCTCTGGGGCATCAAAAACTTTGGCATGAACTATGGCCTCATCTTCACAGCGTGGGGCGTGGGTGGTTTTGTCCTGTCACGCCTTTCGCAGATGCTTAAGGCATCGAGCGGCAACTTCGCATCCAGCTTTATGGTAGCCGGCGCGCTTCTGATCGTGGGTGCGGGACTCACCTTCCTGATCAAGTCGCCCGACTCGAATCGCCCATAGAAACCGCCCTTGAGCTTAGGGGCTCTAAGAAAACGGAGGGCTCAGTCCTTGCCAACGACGGATTTGTCATCCTTCCGTCGTCCGTAGGCGATCCTGCTATGGTGCATGCTGCTGAGACTCGCGACCAAAGAGGCCGCGATCTCCTGCAACTGGCAAAGCGTCACAGGGGCCTCGTCATACTGACCATCATCGATTCTGTCCTTGAGGATATCGTGAACAAGATCATCCAGTCGCTGGGGCGTCGGCCTCTCAAGACTCCGTGAGGCGCTTTCGGCGGCATCGGCAAGCCCCATGATCACAGTCTCGATGGTTTGAGGTTTTGGACCTGGATAACGGTAGCTCTCCTCGCTGACTTTCGGAATATCCTCGGGTCGGACATTCATCAGAGAGCCTCCAGCTCGGGCATCCTTCTCCTGCTGGCAGGCACGTTGATAGAAATACTCCACAAGAGTGGTGCCATGATGCTGCATGATCGCATCGATCACACGACGGTTCAGTTTGTTCCGGACCGCTAGATCAACCCCCTCCTTGACATGGGAAAGAATAACCAAAGCACTCATGGT
>CAIKYN010000060.1 GCA_903831635.1 uncultured Spartobacteria bacterium | reverse complement strand
TCCCAGAGCAGGAGCATGACCCCCGTGGATCTTGGAGATACCCACAGCGATCTTCTCGGCGATCCGCTGTCTTACGGCAGGATCTTGCAGGGAGGCGTTCTCTTTGGCATTGGAGATGAAACCGATCTCCAGAAGCGTTGCGGGGCGTTCGTTATGGTGGAGAACGTAATAGCGGGCGAACTTTACTCCCCGGCTGTGTGATCCGTAACATCCGGCGACTTCCCTGAGGATGTTCGCTGCCAGGGGAGAGGAGCGAGGGTTGTAGTAGTAGGCCTCGACGCCATTGGCCGCGCGTCTATTCGCCCAGTTGCAGTGGATGCTCACGAAGGCTGCATCGGGGTGAGCGTTCGAGATACCGGTGCGACCTCCCAGCGGGATAAAGACATCCGTCGTTCGGGTCATGACCACATGATAGCCGCGGCCCTCCAGTAGGGGTTTGACGCGTCGGGCCACATCGAGAGTCAGCATTTTTTCGTTAAGACCGCGAACGGCCTTGGCCCCGTTGTCATAGCCCCCATGACCCGGGTCCAGCACCACGGTGCGGAAATTCGATAAGCCCGCTCCTTCTTCGAAGAGGGCACACCCGGGCAGAAGCAAGACCGCCAGCAAGGGCAGCATGCGCAGTGAGTGGATCATGAAGGCTCTCTTGGTCATGACGAAAAGGGAATTTAGGGCACAAGCGCAGAGGTGCAACCCTTAAGGATTATTTTAGGTCTGTCATGACAGGGTTGTCATCCTTAGAGAGGTCATGGGATTGAAGGCGAAGATGGAATGCGAGGGTAGAGTGGAGAGGTGGAATTTTTTACATGATCTTTTTCGTTCCCTATTCCTGATTTCCTGATTTCCAGATTAATCTCTGCCTCACTTCTCCTTTTCAGCGTACATCCTTCATCTCTCATCCTTTTCTTTTTGTGTCCGGCTTCCGACTCTTTGATCTCAACCCCGAGCAGTTCCGTGCCGCCACCCATCCGGAGGGGCCGATGCTTATCCTCGCTGGTGCCGGCACTGGGAAGACTCGCGTCCTGACGGCCCGCATCGCCTGGCTTGTGGCTCAGGGGGTCGATCCGGCGGCGATCCTCGCGGTGACCTTCACCAACAAGGCTGCCAAGGAGATGCACGAGCGCGTCGGCGCCGCCGTGAAGTCCGAGCAGGCAAAGCTCATCACGCTTTCGACGTTCCATGCCCTCTGCGTGCGACTTCTCCGCAAGCATGCACACTTCCTAGGGTACAAAGAGAACTTCAGCATCTTTGACGAAGGGGACCAGATGGGGCTGATGAAGAAGATCGCGGCCCGCATCCACGACAAGGAGAACCCTCTCGATCCGAATCTCGCGCGCAATATCATCAGCAAGGCCAAGAACCTAGGGATCGGCGAACCCGATACTACGGACACTGCCCTTGGTAGTCTCTTCTCGAAGTACCAGAACGAGCTTCGCACGCTCAATGCAATGGACTTCGATGATCTCCTGCTTCAGGCCCGCACGCTCCTGCGTGACCATTCCGAGGCGCGTGAGGAGTGGCGCTCCCGCTACACGCATATCCTTGTCGATGAGTTCCAGGATACGAATAAGCTCCAGCTCGAGCTGGTGAGCCTGCTGGCTGCCGATCACCGACCGAATATCTGCGTGGTGGGTGACGACGACCAGAGTATCTACGGATGGCGCGGAGCAGAGGCGGCAAACTTGCTGGAGTTCGAGCGACACTTCCCCGACCCCGAGGTCATCAAGCTCGAGCAGAACTACCGCAGCACCGACATCATCCTCTCGGTCGCCAATCGGCTCATCAAAAACAACTCCCGCCGCCGCGGCAAAAACCTCTGGAGCGATCGCAAGGATGGTGATCCCGTACGCATTCTTTCGGCCATGGATGACAAGACCGAGGCCGAGTTCATCGCCGACGAGATCCAGGCCTCCGGCCCCCAAAGCTCCAAAGCGCTTCCCTGGACCTCCTTTGCCATCCTCTACCGGATGAATGCCCAGTCCCGTCAGTTTGAGGAGATGCTGCGCGAGCGTAAGATTCCTTACCGTGTGGTAGGAGGGAAGAGCTTCTTCGACCGTCGCGAGGTGAAGGATGTCGTGGCCTACCTTGGGGCCCTGCTGAATGCCGACGACGACAATGCCCTCCTGCGGGTCCTGGCGAATCCCCCCCGTGGAATCGGTAGTGCGACGCTTCAGCTCGCCACCGAAGCGGGCGCCAAGAATGGCAAGAGTCTCCTTGCGATCCTTAATGATCCGGAGCATCTCGATGTCAGCTCCGCAAAGACCCGTGGTGCCATCCAGCGATTTACTGAGGACTGGGGCGCCTACCGCATCCAGCTTCAGACCCCCGGAGCCGATCCTGCGGCGATTCTGCGTGGGATTCTGGAAGAGTGTGGCTACTTCGAGGATCTCAAGAAAAGTTGCAAGACCGATGAAGAGGCCGATAACCGTCAGGAGAATGTCCGGGAACTCCTTAATGCCCTCACCGGCTACTGCCAGCGCCATCCCAAGGATGGTGCCCGCGGATTCCTCGACGGCCTCATGCTGGAGCAGGAACGCGAGGAGGAGAAGGCCGAGGAGCGCGAGGGCGTGACTCTTATCACCCTCCATGCCGCGAAGGGACTTGAGTATCCCGAGGTCTGGCTCGTCGGTGCCGAAGATGGGCTTCTTCCCCATGAGCGCTCTAAGAGCGAGGGGACGGTCGAGGAAGAACGCCGCCTGCTCTATGTCGGCATCACCCGTGCGCGTCACCGCCTGACCATCACCCACTGCGCCACTCGCCGAAAATTCGGCAGCGTCATGTCGTGCACGCCCAGCCCCTTCCTGCTGGAGCTCGCCGGCGAAGGTGTGGAGTCGGGGAGTATGGAAGAGATTCTCTCAGCTCCGATGAGCGATGAGGAGGTGTTTGATGGTTTTGCGCAAATGCGCGCTGCGCTTAATTCCTAGACTTGGCTTTTTGCATCGCTCGACAGCCATGGGATGAGTGATGAAACCATTGTGCCAAACGAGAGGCTAAAGTTGAATTACATGCGAAAGATAAAGTCGTGATCATTTCAATCACCCATAAATTCTGTGTATTTTTGCCATGGAAAACGGCAAGTCAGACCACCTTCGCTCGCCTCTCAAAATATAACGAAAGGAAACACCCCAGATTTTATTATTTTAATAAATATCAAACCGGATTGTTCATCAGCACATTACCGCTTCAGATTTTCTGAAATTACCGGAGAGCCAAGAAGATCTATTCAAAATATCATTTGTTAGAAATCCTTATGATAGGGCTTACTCTGGGTTTCTTCAAATCCAGAAAGACCTTAAGTGGCAGCCATCCTTGTTAAAGCCTGGGCATTTAGGAGATCAAATACGGGGCCAAATCTCGACAAACCGGGAAATGATGAAAAAAGCAAATGATGATTTTGATGCTTGGATCAATATTCTGACAGAGGAGCAAGTTTATGATGTAACACTGAATTCCAGTCTCCCTTTATATCCAGCCCACTACTGGACTCACATTAATAAGGGAAAGTATGTGGATTTTATCGGGAAAGTGGAAAATTACGAAAACGATCTGGAATGTGTATGCAAAGAAATAGGCGTAGAGGCTGAAAAAGGTGTTAATAAAAACATCACAAGTTCTTGTACGGTTAAAGAAAATGAGTTGTATAAGTACGCCCGATTCATGAACTCCAAAAGTAGAGACAAAATAAACTCTCTCTTCCGAGAGGATTTTGAATTATTTGGATACGAGAAAATAACCAAATAATTAGTCCCATGCCCGACAAAAAAGTCATGGAGTGGACAGGAGAGCGATATGTTCCTCAACTGAGAGGTCCGATCGCACTCGAGCATCTCCATCGGTACGCGTACGCTTCAGAATATGTTGGAAGTAAGGTTGTTTTAGATATCTCCTCGGGCGAGGGATATGGATCTGCCATGCTCTCGCATACGGCAACGCAAGTCTACGGCGTAGATCTGGCTCAGGAATGCATCACGCACGCAGCAGCCAAATATAGCTCACCAAAAATTTCTTTTATTCAAGGATCCTGCACTGAAATCCCTTTGCCCGATGCCATGATTGATGTGGTGGTAAGTTTTGAGACAATCGAGCATCTCACGGAACATGATCAGATGATCTCGGAGATCAAGCGCGTGCTGAAACCTGATGGA
>CAIKYN010000059.1 GCA_903831635.1 uncultured Spartobacteria bacterium | reverse complement strand
TAGAACTCACTCACGAGCTGTTCCCCTCCCGGCACGTCCAGCGTTCGGGCTACCTCCTCAAAGATCACCCGCTTCCTCGCCCCCCTGGGGAGAGTGATGATGTGCTGGCGTCCGTAGTTGGCGATCAGGAACCCAGCCAGTTCCTTGAGCTGCTTGTTCGACTCAGGGATGTAGGTCAGATCGAAGTGGGCCACCCGTCCCGTCATCGACAAGGTCGAGTGCCCACAGAGGAGCCTCTGCTCATTCCACGGGGCAAGCAGGGTCGCCAGATGGTTGATCTCCTCCCTGTTATGCTCCGCGAACGGAGCCACCAGCATCATCTGCTGGAGCATGTCGTGGGTCGGATAATCCGTTGGCTTGAAGAAGGCGAAGGCCGTATTGCGGACATGGCGCTCCATGTCATGGGATTTGATGAAGCGCGATACCTCCTCAGGCTTGGGAGAGCTCAGTAGCTCCTCCCGCTCTTCCTCACTCGCGGCGTGCTTTAGTTCTGTCCACGCCTCCAGGAATGTCGCCGAGAGCGGCATGTGGCGCGATTTGTATTCCAGGACCGCCATGGCATGTCGCGCGACCATGTCGAGCCGCCCCCCATCCTCTGCGATCCATTCCTCGAAGCGATCCGTATAGAGCTGCTCGATGTATTGGGTGATCTGGGCCAGGCGGAGGTTCCTCCAATCCTCATCGGCAGGATTGCCCGCCATCTTCGCTACCAGTGCCGCCGCAGTGGTGATCTGGAGATTGGTCAGCGGTGCCCCTTGGGTATCGAGGTAGTTCAGGCAGAGATCCCCGTCCGGCTGGATGACGATCGGGGTGCTCCCTAGCGCTTGCGTCCAAATCCCATAAGAGAGTCCCTCCTCCACGATGAGGGTGAAGTCGTAGTAGGGATCGGTCTGCGACAGGAGATCGCACATGAAGGCCGACTTCCCGGCTCTCGTCATACCCAGAAGGACTGCTAGTTGCGGTGTTCCCGACAGGAAGTTTCGCACTCCGACGAGATTCCGATTCGATCCGTCATAGAGAGCCTCTGATCCCTCCAGATGGCCCGTGAAGGTGGAGGAGAAGGGCAGCATGTCAGCCAGCCATTCATCCAGTCCGCTATCGGCGTGGTGGGTGTAGTTGCCCCAGAGCCATCCCGGCCAGGTCTGATACCAGATGTTCTTGGTGGTGGCCGCCGAGGAGAGATTGCTCGTCCAGCACTGGGCATCCTCCATCTGGCCAAAGGCCGTCTCGATTTGCCGGGTCTTGGAGACCAGGCCCTCCTCCGTTTCGTCCCAGACATGGACGACGTAGTCGTAGAGGAAGGGAACCGTATCGCCCTGGGAGAGATTGCGGATGCGCTCCTCCTTTACCTCCTTGGCCGTCAGGAGCGAATGCTTCCCCTCGGCTGCATAGTCTCCGCGAACCCGTTCGAGGGACTTTTCCGCCTTATCGATCTCCCGGCGGATATTCTGTGGGTAGAGATTGACTGTGATCGCGTAGTCCAGGAAGGGAAGCGAGGTCAGAGCCCAGAAGATACCCCGCCTCGTCCTTTGCGGACGCCGTTTGAGGATCACCAGGTTGTGGTAGAAGCCGTCGGAGTAGAACCCGAAGCTCTTTCCTGCCTGCACCCCCTGGTGCCAGCAGTTCTGGTGGATGGTTTCCTCCTCCCGGAACTGACCGATCGGGTCATAGCCATCCCGGCGCAGGTAGGAGGGATTAAAGAAGGTCGCGTAGTGCCGATAGAGATCCTCCGTCCCCATCGCCGTGACTCCGCATCCATGTCCTTCAAAGAGTGAAGCAAGGACGCGCCCATGCTGGGCGAAGGCCTCATTGTATTGGGCAAGGAGTCTCCGGTAGTGCTCCTCGAGCCCCTTGCGGGAGGGTGACGAGGGCGGATCGGCATCGATCTTCTTCGAGAGGAAAAGCAGGAGCTTTTCCCGTCGGAGTCCCCCGGACTGCATTGCCTGCCAGTACCGATTGAATCGCTCGTTACGGGTGATCGCCGCCCAAGAGGCTGGTTCACACCGCGTATCGGTCACCTCCTTGTAGGCCAGGAGTTCCTCCCGGTAATCGGAATCCACCGACCAGCGGATCTGGCAGCGAGTCGATTCATCGAGGGAGTGGAGGAATTGCCGCACCGACTCATAGAAGTCATCCAGCGTGTGATCGCTGGCATGTCGGAGATCCGGGGCATCGATTATATACCCCTTAGACACCGCCCCCCGCCGATCCAGTTCGTTCCAGATCAGCAGGTCATTGGAGATCCAGCCGTTAGGAGCTTGCATGGGAGCCTGCATGGATGAGTGGATTGCGGGGTTGTTTGACTGGGGCCATCCACCCGTTTCCGGAGAGGAGGGTTTCGAGCAAATCGGTATCGAACGACTTCGGCTTCCCTTGCCGCAGGCCGAAGATGTAGAGAGCAGTCACCACGAAAGGCAGGGCGCCGATTCCCACGCAGACTGCCGGTGAGTGCCCGTGCGAAAGCATGAGGGCCAATCCAAGGCCGATCATCCCACTGGCGAGCAGGAAGAGGATATTCATCCCCTCGATCCCCCAGATCTTGCCGTCGCTGTCATCACCCGCATGGGTTGGAATCACGCCCCGGCTCATTGCCCCACGCTGATGGTCGGCATCCCGCCTGCGCTGAAGAGCGCTTGGGCGATCAGGACTGAGAGACCTAGGAGCAGCCCTCCCACGATCGACATCTTGCCCATGTCGGCATTACCGCTGCGGACCTGCCATCCGCCATGGGCGATGACAATGACCGCGATGATGTAGAGGAACTTCGCAATAATCCCAAGTCCTTGGGACAACGCGCCGTCGAGTGAGCTTGATTGAGCGAGGATGACGTGGTGCATAGGGGGCGCACCTTAGAGTCCCCCTACCCTCTTCCTTGCTCCGAGTCGGGAGCAACAGAGAGCCCCTTCCCATCAGGCACTCAAAAGAGATCAAGACCTCTATGATTCCTCTTTTGACAGCGAATCGCTGCCTCTCCCGACTTGACCTCCAAGCCTCCTTGAGGGAACTTTTAACTCGTGAGCGCATTTGAAAAAAAGCACCCCTCCACCCGAGGAACCAAGATCGCAGCCGCAGCTCGCAAAGCGTGCAACTCGCTCCCGGATGAATCCCGCATTCATCTCACGGCCACGGCCATGCGCCTGATCTACCATAATCACGCAGGTGCGAAAAAAGCTGCTGCTCATTGCCGTTGATACCAATGTCCTCCTCGATGAGGAGGACGGGGATGCGGATGTCCTTGATGCTTTGGAGACGCTTCGTGAGCGTCTCCCCCATGCTCAGTTCGTGATTACTGAGACCGTCTTTCAGGAACTCGCTTGGATCTATGAACAAGGAGATACATCCTCGAAGCGCAAGCTCGCCGAGGGCGCTCTCACCAAGCTTCTTGCACGAGGCTATACGCCCATGAACTTTTCCCCCTTGGAGAGGGGTATTCTGGCCGAGATCAGCCTTAAGATCCGCATGAAGGAACTCGTTCCTCATGAGGAAGCAGGGGACTCCATGGTGATCGCAGAAGCTGCCTGGAAAGGCTGTGAAATCCTCCTCACCAGTGACGGCCATATCTTGAATGCCAATGAGGAAATTGAGACCCTTTGGGCAATCCTCAGGGATTCGGATACCGAGAGGCACCAGATCGTACTCTCGAAGCCCCGCACTCTCGTTCGCAAGTACCGCTTGAAACGCTAGAACATCGCTCAGGCGACCCCGTAGCGGGAGGCCTTTGCGGCTCCGATGGCCTCGTGCAGGCAGTCGGATTTGCGGATCACTACCGGATAGAGATCCCCTACCTCGACCTTGAGTGCCCTAGCCAGGTAGATCATGTCCTCGTCAGACACCCAGACAAGACGGGCCTCGATCTTGGAAACACGGCCTCGGGTCCCCTCATCCATCCCGAGGATTTGGAGGCGAATTGCCAGGTCATTCTGAGACCAGCTGCGTTGATGGCGGAGGCGACGGACTTTGGGACCGATAAGGTTCAGGTTTTTCACCCGGGGTGAAAAACCCTCCTCTGCCTTACCTGTCACTTCATCCGTGATACAACCAACAGCCCCATATGGAGCCATGGGAGAAGGATGACTGCCTCTGGGATGCACCCGGCCACTCTTGCCGGGATGGCGCAGCTACCTGCTCCCAATTGGGAGCAGGATTCGGAGACGCATTACGATTCTTTAGTCAGAAACGTAACCCGCGTATCGATCTCATAGAGAAGTCTCTGTGATATCCCTTCTATGCCTGGATACACAAACGACTCATGGATTCCCAAATCGTAGAGCGAGTGCCTGATTCGCTTCTTGGCACTGCTGGTAATGATGATTTTCTCAATTTTCATGATGTCTTTGCACCGGGCGTCCTTATCAAGGGGAACGTCATCCACATGAACAGTGAAGCATCCTCCCTGATTGATGATTCTAGGAGAAAGGTGCTTTGGAAAATGAATGAAAGGCGTTTCCCATAATGTTTTAACCTTCGAGTAGATCGTACTTTCTGAATAACAGTTATTTGTGGACGGAAATCCTAATCCCCAAACACATCCATCCGTATCAGCCAACTCAGTCACGGTGAAATAAACAGCAATCAAGAGATTCGAGGTCCAATCCAAAAGCCTGGTCGGCAGACCGTGATGCTGAGCAAGTGCCAGCCAGTCATTCTCATCGTATAATTTACCAGAGGTAAACGCCTCTGCTTCGCGCCTAAACCTTGCAAGCAGAGAGCTCTGCATTTCTTCCCATGAGGAAAAGGAATCAGCTTTCGCCTGCTTGAGACGACATAGTTTAGGAACAAGCTGAAAGTCCTTGTTGGCGTGCCCCCTGTAGAACCACTGCGCGACATGACACCGTTCCTGCTTGGACGCCCAATCGATGATTTCTGCCAATGATTCAAAGGTTTCCATGACTGTGATTATGTTTTGGGAGATCTCACCCCCTTCTTGAAAGTATCCTACCCTAAATTGATATGGCCCTGATTATTTTTTTATCATTTCTGGATCACAATGCGCGTAGATAGGCCATACAGTAGAGAGCTTTATTCGCTCAAGATATAACTTTGATACGATGCCATGAAGCGCTATCAAAGCAACTAGGCAAGAGGTGATGTGAGTGTATCTGAACTGGAATCATCGACTCATGGATGCACCCGATCACTCTTGCCTTGAAAGGACTGCAAGCTGCTCACCACATTGAGTAAATCATTGTAGTTTTAGGGACATATCTTCTTAGATATTGATCTAAAAAGTTCCAGATAGTGTTCAAAGTAAGGCTTTGGCTTTGAGTTTTTCCCAAAGAGACGATTTGATTCAGTTAGTAGTAGTTTTCCAGTAGAAAAGCCCTGCGGCAAGGTTGCTTTTTTATCAATTCCAAGATGTCTTTTAGAAATTTCAACAAATGAAGATCTACATTTAGATGAGTTGTGAGCGATTCTGTTTCTTATAATAACAGCATCCTTCAGTCTATCGTTTTCATTAAGAGTCAGATTTGTAAATGGACGGCCAGACTCAAAGAATATTTTTGAGCGAGATGCAACAGATTTCCAGTTGCTCCAGCTTAAATAGTCCCTTTGAGGGCTATACTCTTCATTGAGGCTGAGCAACTGAAATGCATGATGAATATCTTTAACCGCCGAAACCCGCGCTGCTGGCTTGTAGTTTTTTGGAGAGGATGCACCGGCAACATAACGTACAAATACCGATTCAACATAATCCTCCCATGCAGTAACAATTTGAAGAAAGGCAAGAGAGATGATTGCTCTTGCTTGAGCAGGATGAAGTATATCCGTTTTTTTAAATGTTTCCCATGTTGAATTTGAATATGGCTTTACAGTCTCATAAAGATTCTCGGAAGATTCCAAGGTTTTTTCGTACCTCAAAACAACCGAAGAAAGCGCCGGTTTCCTAGCCATAGATTGCTAAGCACTCCTCCACTTATCCGGATGACCGCCGTCCGTATTGCGGACACGTTCAACATGGGGTTTTGCTCCGGGAGCAATTTCCCGAGCTCGAGCTATGGCTTCAGCTTGAGTCGATTCAACAGCACTGGCTCGCTGTGAACCAGCACGCCGGACTGCATAATCTCCTTGATCTCGTCTTTCGACATAGATTTTTTGCGATTTCATGGTTTGTTCTGGGGTCGGGGTTGATTGGAATTGGGGTAATCCTTCTACAGGATTAGCTCTTTCAAATCCTCTACTCAAGGAAAAAGAGGAGGGAAAGGAAAGTTATCTTCCTCCTTATGGCCAATGGTTGTTTTGTTGTTTTCTGTTGTCCTGATTAGAGCGTCTTGGTGATGAACCAAATGAGGTCTTGCATCCCGGATGGTCCCAAGGTAACAGTTCGAGCGTGGCACTCCTCTACCGTTCCACCCCGAGTTTTCCAACCTCTCTGAAGGTCGGAAGATGGCTAGCAAGGGATCCGCTGAAGAATGCAGAGAGAAGTCAGGGCATAGGTTTGTATAACTATGCACTTAATAATAGTATTAAGTGGCTAGATATTTTTGGATTAGAAGTTACTTGCGTTCCTGTGGGTGATTCATTTGATTGGAAACAATATATCGGTGATAAGTATGAGATTCAAAGACAACTTTTAAGAGCATTCGCTTTAATTAATTATGTCAAAGAGGGTTTTTCTCCAATTCCAGATGGAATTGATGTTTATTTAGTGAAATGGGGGCAATTATATAATGTGATCCGCCAACAAAGATATTTTTGTACCGACTCATGTACTCATAAAACTACTGTGGAAACTAAACAATCAAAGATTTCAGAAAAAACTGAAATATCATATTCCTTGGATATTGATACTAGTCTCAAATAATTGTTTCCTAAAATGCAAATAATTAAAAAAAAGAGTCTTTATTCTAAAATATTAGCTTTTTGTATATTGCTTGGGATTTTATTAATTACTGCTTGTGGTAGGGCGCCAGGAAAGATTAATTTTATCGTTCTTTGTTCAATTAGAAAAAATAGCGGTAAGTATATGTTTCCTGTGAAGGAGGTTTTAATGAACAAATCTGGATTTAAAATAAATATTGGTTTAGGACAAGATATGGGTGGTGGTAGTCTTAAGTATCATGGTCAAGCTGACAGGGTTTTTCCCGATTTAATAATTGTTTGTTATCATGTTTCAAAAGAACCTGGATTTGATCAGTTACAATTCCAGTTGGTTGAGTCTATGTCTGTAATTAATGGTATGTTACCTTCTCTTAATAATAAAAGCTTATCGGAATACAAAGAATCACTAAAGTAAATTTTTATCTGTAAAACTATAATGCCGCGGAGTATAAGTGCACACAAAAAGATAATATGTTACAAATACTAGCAAAATCAAATATTTAGTTGTAACTATTCCTCCACTAGAACCATCATCTTGATTCTGTGATCGCCATGTGCGTGATTGAGATAGGCCATTTACGCCGTCTCATCCGCCATGAGTGCTCCCAAGGGAATTGCTTCCATCCGCTGGATGCGGGATAGGCCGATTCATACTCGAGGTGGAATAGCCAAATGGCATGACTGCTGGGATCGTACGTCTCCCGACTCTCTAGGCACACTCCAGGACACCTACCTGGAGCAACTCAGGGCTCACAACTACTCGCCCGGTACTATCGAGGGCCGTCGAGATGCCCTGAAGACATTTATCAATTGGTGTGCTGCTCGAAATCTGACCTCCGCCAGTCAGGTCACTCAGTCCATTCTTGAAGCCTATCAAGTATGGCTCTGGAGTTATCGCCACCCGACTAAGGGCAAACCCTTGGGCTGGAGCGCACAAAGACAGCGGATCTCTACCCTCCGGGATTGGTTCCATTGGATGAATCGCAAGAGCATCATTCCCTATGATCCAGCAATCGATCTGGTCCTTCCCCGTCCCGAGAAACGTCTTCCTAGCGTCTCCCTGACAATCCGACAGATCAGACGCCTCCTTTCCATCCCGGACACCACAGATCCTCTGGGAATCCGTGATCGAGCGATTCTAGAGCTCTTCTATACCAATGGTCTCCGCCGTGCTGAACTCTGCAATCTGGAACTCCAAGACTTCAACGCCGATCATGGCTCGTTACATATCCGACTGGGCAAGGGGAAGAAGGATCGGATCATCCCAGTCGGGAAACGCGCCGTCGCATGGATTCGTTCCTACCTCAAAACGACACGCCCACTCCTCTGTAGAGATAGTCAGGAGACACACCTCTTCCTCACCGGCTACGGGGGCCCCTTCAATCCAGACGTACTCAGCCGCAGGGTTTCTAGTTTCATGAAGAAAGCTGGACTGGCGGGCCATGGAAGCTGCCACCAGCTGCGCCATGCCTGCGCCACCCATATGCTCGAGGGAGGGGCAGACATCCGCTTCATCCAGCAGCTCCTAGGACACGAAAAACTCGAGACCACCGCAATCTATACCACGCTCGACATCCGCCAGCTTAAAGAGGTGCATCGCAAATGCCATCCCGCCTCAAAGATGAAAAACGATGAACTCTTCAGCGAGGAAATGATCGATTATGAGATTTAGATGTAATGAATGACCAGTTAATATTTTTACACAAAACTATTAAACATATAACAGTTTTTAGATTTAATGCGAAGTTATGAATATTTCGTAAAATTACCTGTTTTTAAATTATCGGAATCTTTGCTAAGAACCTATTTTAAAAAACGCAATATCCAAGCTGCTTTTCCTATTATCATAGTAATAGGAACTCCTCCATAATATCTACTGTCATAAGAATCCTTTGTGTTGTCTCCCATTATAAAAAGTTCGCCTGGAGGAACGATATAATTGTAAGGTGATCCAAATTTAATTGGATTTAAATCTGACCCTAGAAGATTCTGCACATCGATATCCGAAGGTAGTTTTATTATTTTATCATTAATTCTAATTTCTCCATAAGATATTAAAATTTTTTCACCAGAAAATGCTATAACTCTTTTTAGAATGGGGAAAGTTTTTCCATCTTGTGTAAAGTTAAAACAAATAATATCAAATCTCTGTATGTTTTTAGATTTTAATATAAAAATCCTATCATTATTAATAATAGATGGATTCATAGAAGATGATTTCTGCACATATAACCTGCCAATTAATAAAGAAAAAGAAATGGAAACAATTAATATGGAGGGTAGAATGCTGACTATATATAAATATCTTTTCATAACCTTTTCTTAATCTAACGGAGATTTACAGGCCTTATCTGCAGTACACACCGTGATTGTTTGGTACGGCGCTGATGATGGCATGCCTTCTGTGTGAGCCGCAACACAAGACCAAACACAAACCCTTATGGATGGGCATGTTCCAGTCAATGTTGAGCTTATCAAGATACAATGTCCCGGGATTTTGGGAGAACCTAATTCTGGTGGGAATATATTATCCCAAAAAGGATCAGGTGTCGGTAGTATCGGTCCGATTTTACCTATATTAAATAAACCAAAGGGATCAGTTTTTTTAAGTGGATCTCTTTGTGCATAATCATACAGATTCATTCCCTGCTTTCTCTCTGCATTCTTCAGCGGATCCCTTGCTAGCCACCTTCCGATCACCGGATCGTATCCTCGATACCAGGTGAGGCTCAGTCCGCTCCCCTGATGGGCATAGTATCCGGCGTACTGGAAGGTGGGTGTGACACTCCCCGTTATTGTTGCTACTCCGTAGGGATCGTAGGTGGCCTCGGAGACAATAGATCCGCTACTGCTAACCATCTCCCTTACAGATCCAAGATAGTCTCTTAGGTAGTAGTAGTTGGTGCCATTCTGCTGCTCTCCCTGAGCAAAGAATCTCTTGGCCACTCCATTAGTCGCATCTCGCTCCTCCAGTGGAATCGGTGAGTTACCCGCCGTGTCCCAGAGGGTTTGCTTGATTAGGGTGCCATTGAGTTTTTCGGAGATGCGTCGACCAGCGAAGTCGTATCCGAAGCTGTAGACATTGGTGCCTACCGTCAGTGTAGCGAGTCTGTTCTCGGCGTCCCACTGGTAGCTCCGTTGTCCATCGCTGAGGCAGTTCCCATTGGCATCGTAGGTGAAGTTTCTACTCCCCTCCAGAGCCGTGACGGCGATCTGGTAGGTATTGGTGACCAAGTTCGTATTGGCATCCTGGGCCACCACGCTGAATGTATTGGTCCCTAAGCTGGCTGCGATGCTGGCGCTGAAGTTGGTTCCCCAGAGGGTGGTGGCGGGGTAGCTATTGGTGCCGGTTACCACGGTGACCTTGGAGGTTTTACTAACGCTTCCCCCAACCTGTAATCGGCCACTTCCTCCACTCAGGGCGGTAAGTTGATTGAGGTTATTAAAGGTTCCAGATACGAGGGAGCTATTCTGCTGCTTGGAGAGGCGGTTGCCCACCATGTCGTAGGTAAAGGCGTTGTTGGTCAGCATTGCCGAGGTGACCTGATCACTGATGGCAGCTGCTGTGAGCTGGTCGGCTGCATCGTATTGGTTGCCCCAGGCCAGCACATTGCTCATGGCTCCCGGCTGGGTTTGGCTCCATCCGGTGATATTGCCCACGACGTCGTAGCTGTATCCGAACTGGGATGCGGTGATAGAGCCGATAGTATTGGTGATGGAGCTGAGTCGCTGGTCTTCATTCCCTGCGCTGCCAGTATTCCCATAGTAGGTGTAGCTGCTGGATATACCTCCAGGCATGGTGATGCTCGCAAGTCGTGCTGTGGCATTGACGTAGCTGTAGGCGAAGCTGCCGAGGGTATTGGTATCGCCAGTCATTCTCCCGAGGGCATCGTAGCTGAGGCTCTCGGTGTTGCTCCCAATCTGGCGGTTGGTTAGCCGTCCCATGGCATCGTAGCCGTAATTGATCTGTGCAAGTGGTGTCGTCAAGGAGGAGACTTTCCCTCCACCAACAGAGCCGTAGGGGACGTAGCTGAAGCTATTGGTTCCGCTGCCATCGGTGACTGTGATGACGCGGGGGTAGTTCGTGGCCCAGGTCATGGAGACCGAGGGAGTCATGTTGACTGCATTGCTGTAGCTCAGGCTCGCTGTGGTATCATCGACATTGTAGCGGGCGGTCTTTACCTGTCCCAATGCGTCGGTGACTGTCGAGAGTCGCCCCGAGAGGTCGTAGGCATAGGAGAGACTCGTTCCGTCGGCGTAGGATTTGCTGATGAGGCGTACTCCCGGATCGTAGGAAAACTTCGTCTGATTGCCATTCGCATCGGTGAGTCCCTCTAGCACGCCGCACTTGCACCAGTTGTACTGCGTAATACGTCCTAGGGGATCCTGTGAGACGATCATGTGTCTATTGGCATCCCACCATTGGTGGGTGCTTCTCCCTTCGCGGTCAGTGATGCTGGCGACGTCGAGTTTGTCGTAGTTGATTACCTTGCTGGTGCCATCCGGATAGGTCATGGAGGTCACCCTATCGAGATTGTCATAACTGTAAGTAACCTTGTACCCCTCGCTATCGGTAACACTGGCTATCCTGCCCACTGTATCATGCGTGAAGGAAGTGGTCGCTCCCAAGGGTGCTGTGATGGAGAGGAGATATCCATTCCCATCATAACTGTACGAAGTATTATTCCCTAGGGGATCTGTCATGCTAAGGCGCTCTCCGAACAAGTTGTAGCTATAGGTGGTCGTTTGACCGGCAGCATCGGTAATGCTCAGGGGAAGATGCTGGCCGTTGTAACTAGCTGCAAAGATGGTGCTCTCTCCCTGTGTGACGTTCGTCAGGTCCAGGCCATTGGTTGCATACAAATAAGTCGTTACTCTACCTGCGGGGTCTACCACGTTGGTGAGGTTGTTTTGAGCGTTGTAGCCTTTCAGAGTGATCTGTGACATTATCTGCCCTTGGGCGTTCTGAACGAGGCGTCCGATGGCGGAGGGATTGGGTTGTTTTCCATCTACAATCGAGTTTGCCTGTCCAGGATAGTTGTACCAGATACGACTCTCGCCAGGTGGCTTCTCGGTTTCCAGTGAGTTGCCCATGGAGTTGTAATTGACATTCCCGAGGGAATCTTGGCTGTGGTTGAACTGATAGGCATACGCCGCAGTAAAATCACCGGGAGCTACCATCATCGCGTGTTTACCCCAGTAATAAGTGGTACGATACTGGAGGTAATCATTGATGGTGTTCATGCCAATACCAGATGGGGCTCCCAACGGATCACTATTAGTGGCTTTCGGGGCTCCTGTTGGCCAGGATTCGGCCCTCTCGGTGCCTCCCAACGGATCGGTGATCTGTACCCAGGTATTATCTCCACCGTTGTTGCCGACACTAAAAGAAGTCGTCCCGTATGGTGTCGTCATCGACATCAGGATGCTACCATTGCAGGCAAAGGTAGTCGTAAGTCCCAAGGCATCCGTAGAGGAGGTAAGTAATCCGCTGGAAGTATAGCTGAAGGTCGCCGATCTCCCGAACGGATCAGTAACTTGAGTGATCTTGTAGGGATCACCACTACTCCCGTAGCTCAAGGTAGTCACCTGACCAATCGGATCTGTTATTCCAACAATCCTGCGTAGGCTATCGTAGCTGAGAGTGATGGTATTCCCATGTGGATCGATCAACTGACTGAGGAAGGCTCTCTTGAGAGTGGTTCCTGATCCCACAACCACACCATCATCCTGGGCGTAGATTTCCTGAGATCCATCGGGAAAGATTCGAGCAAAGGTCGTAGAACTTAAGTGTTTTAATCCGACACCCGTATTCTGTCCGATGAGATAGCTCATGGTGTTCGTATTATACCCTTGGTAGATTTCCACCCCGCCTCCCCTCGCATAAAGCGTCACACTTGCTGTCGGGGTGCTTGGATTAAACTCGATGTACCCAAGCCAGTTAAACGAAGCCAGACTTCCCATATTGCAAAAGTTCATCATCGAGGGTTGTGATGTATTCCCCTCATCAATGGTAAAGGTAAAGTCGATCCTCGGGCCTACAGGAGGCTGATACCCTACAGGAGTGTCTTTCAATAGTGCGCTAGCCTCCTGCAGATTTATCGTCGCCACCGGCATGCCATTGCATGGACAGCACTGCGGTGTAATTGGATTAGGTCTGACGGGATTCTTAAAGGGAGTGTTACCACTTCCCCATACTGTTGCGGCCTCATCCACCCCAACTCCTCTCCATCCACTCGGCAAGGGACCAACGGGAACAAGGAAATAACCGCTAGACTCGGCATCCACAGTAGCAGAACTCATCCAGATCTGCTGATTAAACGAGGTGTCCTGAAGGAGATAACCGTTCTTCTCATCATGCTGCGTGAGTGCGCTGTAGTGACCGACACCAAGATGGATCACTGCAGGTGTTAAAATCGCTGCCCCTTTGCTGCGATAGGCCATTTGCAATGGAAGTCCATACTGCTGGCTCATTGATCCAAGCTGAGCAAGGCTGTATCCATTCGTATCCGAAACCGCATGGTGTCCTGCTAGAATGACATCCATCGCATTACTTACATGGAGTGCAGCCGCCACCTGACCCAGTGAAGTCGGTCCACACTGGAAACTGGGGCTTTGCGGTGCATTCTTCATGTCTGCAACTACTTTCTGAGCCATCTCAATGACTCTGGGAGTTTTGCCTGTCCAAACCCTACCGGAGGATTGCCCAATCAGATTCATCGTCTCAACCACATGCCCAAGGTGTGATTGTAGCTCCAATAACTCCGCATAGGCTCGATCTGCTAAGATTACTCCGACATTAGAACTTAATCCTTGCCCCTCGCTCCAAGCAGTCGTGAGATTTCCCAAGGCCTTAGTGAAATATCCTCCCTTTTCCTGCAAGATCCCTAGGTTGACCAGTACTGCTACTCTCCAAGGAGAAACAGGATTGGCAGTGAGAAAATCCTGCAAGGCGCTATAATCGTCAGGTGTCCCTCTACTCAGGAATGCATTAACAGCATTTGCAAAGACTGCATTATCCGAGTCACTAGGTGTGGATGTCGGAACTAGGGCCTCTGGGAACTGAGGAAGATTCCGAAAAGCTTCCACTCCTTCATTGGCACTGATATTCGCCGCTGGAACCACAACCGAAAATCCTGTGACATTGTAATTGATCGGGGCGGGGGTATTACTCTGCGCTTTTATGGAATGACTAAACAATACACCTACCAATGCCCAAAAAAGATGCCGATGCAATATGAGAGGTTTCATATAATGCTTAGTGGGTAAGAAGATTGGCACCGCTCGGGACAGTAAGATTGATTACTGGCAGAGAATGATCATTTGGATTTGCAGTAGGTGCTGTTGTGTACTTGGTATTTGAATAAAATGGATTTAATCCAAGAGCCAGATCCTGCGCATTACTCAAACCGTCTCCATTAATATCGAGATTATTTCCACCATATCCGAGGAGATGGTTTACGTAATCAGAAAGACCATCTCCGTTACTTGAATATTTTGTTGGATCATACCCCCACTCATAGGCTTGAAGGTAAGTAAGACCACTACCACCAGGGACCAATGCATTAGGATTAAGATTCGATACTGTTCCGAAGTACTGTAACTGCCATGCATCTGATATACCAATCTGATAAGTATCTCCGATGTAATACTGAGCCGTTGCAATAGGGCTGATCATCACCCCATTTAAAAATACAGCGGCCTGAATTTGTGAGCTTTGAATTAAAGAGAGCTGTCCAGAATAAAGAAGCGAATTGCTGTTAGGAATGCTTCCATCCAAAGTATAACGAATCTGTGATGGCGACGCATAACCTGTCATCGTTACATTTACTGAATTTGAATTAGTACCACCATTGGGAGAAATCACCGGGGCAGGCACCGAGATATAGAGTCCATACTTTCCTATAAAGTAAACACCCAACTGTGTCATTTCTTGTGGACTGAGCTGATGGTCATACACAAGGACTTCAGCAATATCGCCTTGCCATGCTATATCAGTTCGTGTCCCGACTGATCCAATAGTGATTCCAGGAGCTATAGTTGAAGCGGGATATGAAGCAGCTAGAGATGCTGTTTTTATTGCGTCTCTATAAAGATTAATAGACTTTAGGTTAGTATCTAGAGTTGCATACTCTGCTGCAAACCGATTGGTAATAGCTGGGTTTGTAGAAAATACATCGTTATCATATAGCGAAAAAGTCTGGTTACCATTATAATATCCGATACCCCTTCCTGTACTTGAGTTTGGCCCGCCCATATAGCAACTATATTGTTGATGGTTAGGATTGGTTGTCATCCCAACAGTGACGATAGTCATGTCACTATTCATACCTGGGTCGATCTGCCGAGGATTGTACAAGAACTGACTTCCGTTAAATCGCAATGCAGGTTTACCGGACAGATCATTCGTAATTAATAAGGGCTGGTTATTGTAACTTGGCTGGCTCACAGAGTAGTTTCCGGTCTGATCCGCCCAACTCGCCACTTGTCCATTGGTCGAATTCGTTGTGATACCCGCGTCAGCTCGATACCACATGCTCAGCCCTGTCGTTAGCACATTTGTATTTGCGGATTGCATTGCCACATAAGCATCAGCCTGCTGGCGATTCCATTGGTGCTTAGCAATCTGAGCTTGAACCGCAGGTGTATAGCCGTTAGTCCAGCTCGCAAAGGCATTGTACATTCCGTATTTGTCTCCGATGTACTGATTTACCTGTGCAAATTCATTACTGCTAAGTTGGTGATCATAAACAAGAACCTCAGCAATATCTCCTTGCCAGTTTAGCTGGAAGCCCTCTCCTCCAATGGTTACACCAGGACTAACGCTTCCAGCTGGATAAGAAATTGATGTATTTCGCGTCTGTATTCCATTTCGGTAGAAAACTACATTTGTTTTATTTGCACTCAGTGTAACAGCTTCTGCATTAAAAATATTTGCGTCAGGGAGATTGGTTCCTGTTGTATCATTATTATAAGTAGTAAAATATTGCTTGAATCCATAGTAGCCCAGGCCTCTTCCCGAGTAGTCTGAGCTGTTTCCAAGATAACAGGTAAACTGACCAACGTTCGTTTTAGAACTTGATGCAACGGTAATCATCGTCATGTCGCCGTTCATTCCTGGGTCGATCTGTCGAGGATTGTACAAGAACTGACTTCCGTTAAATCGCAATGCAGGTTTACCGGAAAGATCATTCGTAATTAATAAGGGCTGGTTATTGGAACTTGACTGGCTCACAGAGTAATTGCCGGTCTGATCCGCCCAACTCGTCACTTGTCCATTGGTCGAATTTGTTGTGATACCCGCATCAGCTCGATACCACATGCTCAGCCCTGTCGTTAGCACATTTGTATTTGCGGATTGCATTGCCACATAAGCATCAGCCTGCTGGCGATTCCATTGGTGCTTAGCAATCTGAGCTTGAACCGCAGGTGTATAGCCGTTGGTCCAGCTCGCAAAGGCATTGTACATTCCGTATTTGTCTCCGATGTACTGATTTACCTGTGCAAATTCATTACTGCTAAGTTGGTGATCATAAACAAGAACCTCAGCAATATCTCCTTGCCAACCAATTCCAGATGCAAATGCTACGGCACCTATAGAGATACCCGAGCCTATGTTTTGAACGCCGGAAAGAGTACTACTCGCAGTTTGAACTCCATTTTGATAGAAGGTAAGTGCTGTGCAGTTCGAATTAAGTGTCCAAGACTCAGTAACAAAAATATTGGTATCGGGAGATGCAATTCCTTGTCCGTAAATATTATATGTGTCCATCAGCTCCCGACTCTGATAATATCCCATAGCTCTATTTTGACCAGTACCTCCTGAACCCAAGTACACACTGTACTGTTGTGGAGAGGGGTTTGTTGTTGCAGCTACAGTGATCATCGTCATGTCACTGTTAAGGTTTGCAGCGTTTGTGGAATTCCCACTACAATAAAGCCATTGATTACCTCCCGAATATCTCACAACTGGAAACCCACCAACTATATTAGTAGCATATCCAGGTTGGTTTCCCGCTGAATATTGATTTAGTTTTTCTCCACGGATAGCATCTGTCCATCCAACAACATTTGTTCCATTTGTTGCTATACCACTATCTGCCTTAAACCATAGAGCAAGTCCTGTCGCCATGATATTGGGATTTAAGGAAGATTGTACCGTATAATTATCAGCCTGCTTTTTACTCCACTTATTTCGCTGTATTAAACTTTGTCCAGATGTCGAATAGGCGTTTGGCCAGGTTGCCGATGGCGTGTACAATCCATATTTATCACCTATGTACTGATTGACCTTGGATATTTCATTACTGCTAAGCTTATGGTCATATATCAGCACTTCTGCAATATCTCCCTGCCATGTGAAGGTTTTGATATATCCCTCTCCGATGCAGATTCCTTGGGACTGATTACCAACACCTGAAAATGCGACCGACGGTCCAGTTTCTCCGTTTCTGATGAATGTAACATTTGTTCTTCCCGGGTCTAAAGACCACCCCTCTACTGTATATGCCTCACCGAATGGAACAGAACTACCCAATGCATAGACACTGTCTGCATCCATGATTTGAGAAAAGTTGTAATATCCCAAGGAGCGTCTTTGCCCATAATTGCCCCAAGTTCCCAATGTAACAGCATATTGTTGAACTCCAGGGTTGGTAGTACATCCAACTTCAATAACTGTCATATCAGTATTTAAACCAGGATCTATTGTTACATTGAGGTTTTCCAATCCTTGCTGACCCGTAAGCCTAATGAGAGGCATTCCATTTAACTGACTGTTTGTTACGAATAGGGGCTGCATACCTGCTACACTATTGCTAACCGAATATGATCCAGTAACCTGATCAACCCAACTGGTTACATTATTGTTAGAATCAGTAATTACTCCGTTATCTCCCCTGAACCATGCAGTCAGGCCTGAAGTCATAACATTTGTGTTGTTTGATTGCATTAAAGCATAGCTGTAAGCCTGACTTTGGTTCCACTGATGTTTGTTGATCTCAGCCTGCTGGTCTACCGAGTAGTTTTGCAACCAAGGAGCATTTGAACTATAGAGTCCGTACTTCCCTGAAATATAGGCCGAGACTTGAGCCATTTCTTGAGGGCTAAGTTGATGGTCATAAACAAGGATTTCTGTAATATCCCCCTGCCAACCGTATACACCATTATATGCCTGACCCAGATTGAATCCGCTGGAAATTGTTGAGACTCCATTGATTGGTTGATTTGCGTTTACGGATCCATTCCGGTAAAAAATGGCATTTGTCTTTCCGGGACTAAGGCTCCATCCCTCCATAGTATAACTAGAATTATTTGCCACATTTGTTCCGAATACGTATTGGCTCCTGTAATTTCCATAGGTATTAAGAATTTCTTGTGATGATGCGTATCCCAAAAGCCTCATTTGTCCCCAACTACCCCATGTTCCCATTGATACGCTATATTGTTGAGCTACATTATTGGTTGTATTTGCGACAGCAATAACAGTGAGGTCATTGGTCAAACCGGGATCTGTCGGAACTGTAAGGTTCGATAATCCTTGGGCTCCATTAAATCGTACTGATGGAAGACCATTCAGCGTATTACTAACATAAGATGGCTGTTGAGCCGCATTGCTCTGAGTCACACTGAAATTTCCGGTCACAAGATCCGTCCATCCAATGACATTGCTTCCACTTGTTGAAACCCCGCTTGCAGCATTAAACCAAACAGAGAGCCCCGTAGTGGGCAAGTTGGCGTTGGCTGCTTGCATTGCTGCGTATTTAGATGCCTGCGTCGCGTTCCACTGATGTTTGTTGATCTCAGCCTGCTGGTCTACTGAGTAGTTTTGTAACCAAGGAGCATTTGAACTATAGAGTCCGTACTTTCCTGAAATATAGGCCGAGACTTGAGCCATTTCTTGTTGACTAAGCTGATGGTCATAGACAAGCACCTCAGCAACATCCCCCTGCCATCCGCATACTTGATCAGAGGATTCTCCGATATAAAATCCTGTAGATATCGCAGAAACTCCTCCGATTGGTACAATTCCTGTGATAGATCCGTTTCTAGAAAAGGTAACATTTGTAGCGCCGGGGCTAAGGCTCCATCCTTCAGAGACGTACACACCATTATTGGGAGCATTTGTTCCCAGTACATATTGTTGCCCCTGGCTCCCATAGGTATCCATCAGCTGTAATGATGATAGATATCCCAACGAGCGCATTTGCCCCCAATTGCCCCATGTTCCCATAGCAACGGCGTACTGTTGGGCCGTATTATTGGTAGTGTTTCCTACCGCAATTACTGTTAGATCATTTGTCAGTCCTAGATCGGGTACCGAACTGGCGTTTGCCAATCCCTGAAAACCATTAAATCGTACCGCAGGAAGTCCATTCTGTGCATTGCTAACATAGGACGGTTGCTGCACTACGTTACTCTGAGTGACAGTAATATTACCCAATTGGTCTATCCAAGATAAAACAGCCCCATCAGAGTTCGTCGTGACTCCCGTATCTGCCTTAAACCATGCGGATAAACCGGCAGTTAGCATTATCGGGTTATTACTCTGAAGAGCAACGTAATTTGCAGCCTGTGTTTGGTTCCATTGATGTCTACTAATTGCAGCCTGTTGATCGAGAGAATAATTCTGCAGCCAAGGGGCATTTGAACTGTAGAGTCCGTACTTTCCTGAAATATAGGCCGAGACTTGAGCCATTTCTTGAGGGCTAAGTTGATGGTCATAAACTAGCACCTCAGCAATATCCCCCTGCCATCCATAGATTCCTCCAGATCTTGCCCCGAGAGTGATCCCGCCAGAAATATTGGTTATTCCGGTGACACTCCCCCCTGCCGTGGGAGTGCCATTCCTATAAAAACCTACTGTTTGGAGATCTGAGGCCAATGTTGTTGCCTCGAGTGCAAAAGCCCCAAAAGCTATGGGGTTGATGCCGTTTAATCCTATTCCATCATAGTCTGCATACTGAGTATTCAATAACTGCCAATAACCGTTAATCACACTCCAAGAATCATTGTATCCCATCCCTCGGGAATCGCCTGCATTGCCTCCTCCTCCGACATAGCAGCTATATTGCTGTGAACCGGTGCTTGGGTTCGTGGTCGCCCCAACAGTGATGATTGTTATGTCAGAGTTCCAACCGTTGTCTACTTGTGCCGTACTGGCAAGGAACTGGCCGCCATTGAATCTCAAGGCTGGAAGTCTATTCAAATCATTGGTCACGTAGGTTGGAGCGTAACCGTCGGTAACATCGGACTGGTTCACGTTATAGTTGCCTGTCTGATCTCCCCATGAAGTCACATTGTTACTGCTATCGACGGAAACGCCTGAATCTGCCTTGAACCAGGCACTCAGTCCTGTTGTCAGTATGGTAGGATTATTTGACTGCAAGGCAGCATAATTTACTGCCTGAGACTGGCTCCATTGATGCTTATTTATTTCAGCTTGTTGGTCTGTCGTGTAGCCCTGTAACCAAGGTGCATTAGAGCTATACAGACCATACTTTCCACTCACATAGGACGAGACTTGCAACATCTCTTGCGGGCTAAGCTGATGATCATAAACTAGAATCTCTGCAATATCTCCGCTCCAATTATAGCCTAAGCCATCATAACTTTCGCCAAGATAGATTCCATTATTAAGATTTCCCAGTGTGCCGTTGAGGGAATTAGTAGCTGTCAGATTACCATTTCGATAAAAGCTGACAGTATTCATGTCTCCTGCAAGGGACCAAGCCTCCATAGTATAAGATTGGTTTCCTGGGGAATTCGTGCCAAAGGCATAGATTCCATAGGCATCCATTTGTTGTAATCCATTGCAATAACCAAGAGCTCTCCTAGCGCCCCACTGCCAAAATGCTCCGATTGAAACTGCGTATTGCTGTTGATAATTGGATGATGTTGATCCCACCACGATCATCGTCATATCGGAATTAAGACCGGGATCAGCTAGGGCACCGTCATTGGCAAGTCCTTGATTGCCATAGAAACGAAGTACAGACTTTCCTCCCAATGCGTTTGTAATCAAAGTCGGACCACTGCTTTGTGACGTTGCTCCGACACTAAAGTTGCCAGTAACTTGATCTGTTAAAGAACTCACATTCCCATTCGTATCCACAGAAACACCACCATCTGCTCTCAACCATGCTGTTAAACCGGTAGTCAGCATCGACGGATTGTTGCTAACCATCTTAGCGTAAGCTGCTGCTTGTTGGTGACTCCATTGATGTTTTTGGATAACTTGTTGAATCGATGGGGAATAGTCAGAAACCCATCCTCGGTAATACTTATAATTGAGGTAAGAGTTTACATTTGTCCATTCGCTCGCACTAAGCTGGTGATCATAGACCAATATTTCAGCGATACTCCCTTGCCATGTTTCTGTAGCGGCTCGGCTGGCTCCGACTGCGATACCAGGGCTAAGAGTTCCCATTCCTGATATGCTCTTTGATGAAGTCAGATTTCCATTGCGATAAAATGAGACACTTCCCAATCCCGGGCTCAAACTCCAGGCTTCGGTTGTAAATGTATTGTTCGCTGCAGCAGGTGCACCATTCGGACTGATACCATAGGCATCCATGACCTGTGCAGTTCTAAAATAACCCAAGGCACGACATCTGGTCATAGTTCCCCACGTTCCAAGGGTAACAGCGTATTGCTGTAAGGTATTATTTGTAGAATCACCAACAACAATAACCGTCATGTCAGAATTAAGACCTGCATCTGCATAGGCTGCGGGGTTAATCAGGGAGTTGCTGCCACTAAATGATATTAACGGGTAGCCGTTTGTAGTGTTGGTAAGATATACGGGCTGCTGCCCTTGATTTGTCTGGCTAACAGTGTATGCACCAGTGGATTGATCAATCCATGTAGTCACATATCCATTTGAGTCCGTTAAAACACCGTTTCCGGAACTAAACCATGCGGTCAGCCCTGAAGTTAACATCCCAGGATTGTTGCTTTGCATTGCAAAATAGTTTTGAGCTTGAGTAATTGTCCATTGATGCTTCAGAACTATTGAAGTTTGAGAGGAGTTGAGTGTTGATAAGTACAGTTTGTAACTATCAGCCTGATCCTTGTTGAATTGCTTGGAGGCAATGACAGCTTGCACAGCCGGTGTGAAATTCGTAAGCCATGGAACACCAGGAGCATAGGTATTATATCGGGAGCCAAGATAAGTGCTAACCTGACTGAATTCACTCGCCGTAAGCTGGTGATCATAGACAAGAAGTTCTGCAATGTTGCCCTGCCAACCTACTCCACCAGGCCTTGCAACTCCGATATTAAATCCTGCCGTCAGCCCATTCAATTGCCCAATAGTATTGGTCTGCATGATTGTGCCATTCCTGTAAAAGATCGTGTTGGTAAGTCCCGGGCCTACTGAACATGCCTCGACGGAGTAAGTTCCGTTTGAACTAGCAGGTGCACCAGAGGGTGATATCCCATAGGAGTCCATAAATTGACTTCCGCGGTTATATCCAAGTGATCGACAAGTGTAGGGATTCCCCCATGTGCCCATCGCAACTGAATACTGTAATGCGGAATTATTGGTAGTATTGCATACAGCGATTAATGTGATATCAGAATTTAAAGCAGGATCCGAGGGGAGATACGTATTGGTCAGTGTCTGAAACCCATTGAAATTGATTGCCGGACATCCATTAATGACATTGGTTTGTATGGTTGGTTGTGAATTATTGCTGTTTTGTAGAACAGAAAAGTTACCGGTGACTTGATCAACCCACTTACTGATTTTATTGTTTGATGATCTAATGACTCCTTTATCTGACCTAAACCAAGCGGTGAGGCCGGTAGCCATGAGAGTTGGATTGCTGCTTAGAAAATTATAGTAATTCGTTGCTTGGGCGCTGTTCCACCCATGCCGTGTCACCATGGAGGTCGATTGGGATGATGGTGTGAATGAGTAATAATAGTTTTTAAATGTTCCGTAATACCAACTTCCAGAGGCATTTGTATAATAACCTGTCGAATAGCCTGCTAATTGAGCAGGATCAAATGAAAATAGATTTTTAGCCTGTCCTATGTTTGCTAGTGAATAATCACTTGGAATACTTACCGTGTTACTTAACCAAGGGTATTGTTGTGCATACCCCTTCTGAATCAACTTATCATAGAAAGGTTTTGCGACAGATTTGAGCTGTCCCAGATTTACTGCCGAGTAATCTGAAGTGTATGAATTGGAGATAGACCACGATCCGACCAGTGCATGGATATCTGATCCAGCACCCTCTGGAAAGTAGGAATCCATTGCTGATGCCGCTCCATTGGCAAGGTTTTTAAGCTGACCTTGGTTTATTGCGCTATAGTCTGTTGCTTTGCTAGTGCTTAGACTCTGCGTGGTTGATATTCCATATTGTAACCACCATTCAGGAGCTGCCGCATAGGTCAAGATGGGTAGAGCAACCAGGCATATAACGACCAAAATGCTCCGGCGCGTGAATCCGCCCTCTTTTTGGGAGTTCTTCGGGTCCATCTAAACTAGACTTTTGATCTAAATTCCCAATTTGGTTTAAAACACTGAACCTCAAGGCGTGGGGCCGTTAGTGAACCCTCCCATGCTTAAATCTCCTGATGGATTCACCAAGACCTTGCCATCATATCGCACTTGAAATGCATTCGATGGAGTGTTGCTATTTCCATTTCCAATAACGAACAATGGAGCAGTACCATCGGTTAAAACGTAGTACCCGTTAGTTGTGGTGATTGCGGTTTCCCCATTCCCCACATTCTTGTTGTAAAGGCCAACCACAACCTCCATCGGAGAAGCCGTTAGGGTTTGGTATCCCAAAGCGGCGGAGCATGTATTTGTGGCTACCGCAATATTGCCTGAAAAACTGAAGTTACCATTTGCAGCTGAGTTGTTGAATGCACTGGCATAACTACCGCCCGCTGTAGAAGCACCGTGTGAAAGTGCATTCTGCCCCGTTGCCGAACCTCCCAAAGAGACACTATTTTTCCCTGACGCGCTAGCGGAGGTGCCTACTGCGACAGCACTGGCTCCACTGACGGTGTTGCTGGTTCCAAATGCAGCTGAATTTGTACCAGTTACTCGGTTGCTAGAGCCAACGCTGAGCCCTCCACTGATCACCTGCTGCGCAGAAGATATCCTGCAACCAAGCCCAAGGGAGAAAAGGATGATGAACAGCGTAAATCTGTATCTTGTTCTCCCATGCACTTCGTGCTTGAGGGCATTGTTTCGGCTCCGTGATGCCGCGCTGTTTCCTTGAGCTAGCTTCATGTTCTGGGTTTTTGGAGGAGGGGAAGGAAGCTCATCGAGTCCGTTTTCATTTCCCAGTCAGAACAGGAAAACTTCGACGTCATCCGATGAACTTCGATCGGTGTATTCGTAGTGGATACACGTGTGCAACATGTTTTTTCATTTATTGCGATTATGTTGCATTACGCTCATTAGAAGCTCTAATAAAACAGCATTCGCCGTGCCAAAAACTCATGTGTATTATCCTGATACTCTTTCCACTCTGTTTCTGTGAGATAAAGAATTGAAATATATGGAAGAATCTCTACATTAATATCTTATGCCTCAGACCCAACCATCCCTAGATATCCTCAAACAATTTGCCGCCCTGGAGAAGAAAGCCTCCAAGCAGGTACTCAAGGCCAAGGCCGTCATTGAGAAGAAAATCGCGAAAGAAGTGGCCTCCGTTCACAAGAAGTACGCCAAGGAGCTGAAAGAGGTGGAATCCCTGCTTTCCCGCTTCGGGCTCTCCTCCAAAGGCCCCAAGGCTCCCAAGGCCGCCAAATCAAGTCCTGCCGACAAGCGCACCCGTCGACGTCTCTCCAAAATCTCCGATGAGGAGATCAAGACCCAGCTCTCCAAAATCCTCTCCGGAGGCAAGAAAGTCTCCTCAGCCGTGATCTTCAAGGAAGTCGGTCTCGCCCGTCCCCGCTTCAGCGCCTTCCTCAAGGCCAACGGGGGATTCCTCCACATCGAGGGAAACAAGCGGAGCACCACCTACTCACTGAAGGGGTAGAACTGGCACATCACTCTGTTACAGGGTTCAGAAAGAACTCCTACGCGCATTTCAAATGAATGAGGTAGAACAACTTAGAGAAATGATCGCTCGGGAGCTTAATCGGGATAATCCTCCCTCAACGGAAAACCTAAAAGCTCAACTGCTCAAAATTGCAGAAGAAGGCGGATGGTTGACCGAAGATCTACCAGGTAGGATTGACCATCATATAGAAGCGTTCAGACCCACTCATTGAATGGGAGCCAGGGGCAATGGACGCTATACCTCCCGAACCGCCGGTACACTTAATCGACAAATTCACCGCCCTCGTCGCGAGGAGTATCCGCCTCATCTACAATCTGTATTTGCAAATCCAAAACCTCCGCAAAACCCGCGACCTTCTCCTGCCGCGTCTATTGTCAGGTCAGGCGAAACTCGAAATGGAGGCCGCATGAAAATATCAGAAAACACGCTGAAGATTCTTGCCAAGATCATCACAGGAGACAGTTCCTTGACTCAATATCGGAGCGGTCCAATGCTTGTTGATTTTTTCAATCAATTTGGCTGCTGTGACAGCTATGGGCAGGGATTTCCATCTCGGTGGAAATATGCTGAAGACAAGCTGCGTCTAATAAATGGGAAAACCGAACTAAAAGATATTATTAATGCGGTTTTTGATGCGAGAGAGTTTCTCGGAAAAGATCTCAATCCCGAAAACGCTGTTGATCATCTCAATCAGTATTTGAAATTCGATGGTTTCGAGATGGGTAAGGTTGGCGAGCATTTCAAGGTTCTGCAAATTGGTGGGGTCTCTGTGCAGTTCGATTCTCCATTTATGGAATCAAAAGAAATTAACCACGTCTTCATCAAGGACCAGGTGCTAAAATGTGATAAGAAGATAAGTGAAGGGGATTTTGAAGGCGCAATTACCAACGCTCGCTCTCTGGTTGAAGCGGTTCTTATTGAAATTGAAGCAAAGTTGTCACCATATCCGCTGCAGTACGATGGAGAGCTGATTAAGCTCAACAAACGGGTTCAGACGCTACTAAATCTTGATCCGTCACGGAAAGACATTGGTGATATGCTACGCCAAGTGTTGTCAGGACTGACGAGCGTGGTAAATGGCCTTGCCAGCATGCGAAATAAAATGAGTGACGCTCATGCTGCTGGCTACAAGGCATCAAAGCACCACGCCAAGCTGGCGGTGAACAGTGCAAAAACGTTAGTGGATTTTATTTTTGATAGCTACTCCTATCAGAAAAGTACAGGGAGAGTTGAATGAGTCTATTTTATCACAGCCAAAACATCTGCTCTAATTGCAATAGGATGTTGCGTGAGGTTGTATTAACTTACTATTTTATATTATGAGACTTTCCCGCATTCAGATCACAAACTTCCGCAACTTCAAAAGCCTTGATTTGGCGTTAAGTGAGCACGCGGTCATAGTTGGCGAAAACAAGATCGGAAAAACGAACCTAGTCTATGCCTTGCGTCTTCTGCTCGACCCAACGCTGCCAGATTCCGCGCGCCAACTGCGTGAGGAAGACTTCTGGGATGGGCTCGAGCGCCCGCTTGCTATTGACAATGAAATCCGAATTGCACTTGAGATAACGGAATTTGAAGAAAACCCCAAGTTGCTGGCGGTTCTCGCTGAACACTTAGTTGCAGTCGAACCCATGACTGCACGGTTAACCTACGTTCTTCGTCCGCTCGCAACGCTGGACGGGCCACCTGTGAAGGACTCGGATTTTGAGTTCTTCATCTTCGGAGGTCAAAGCGAGGAGAACATTGTCAGCTACGAACTGCGCCGCCGCTTACCTATGGATGTCTTTTCGGCGCTCCGCGATGCCGAGGGCGATCTAGCAAACTGGCGGAGATCGCCCCTCCGGCCACTGCTAGAGAAAGCCGCGGGGGAGGTTGATAAGGCTGCGCTTGAAGCAATCGCCCAAAACGTATCAGATGCATCAGAAGAGATCGCAGCGTTGCCGGAGATTGCCGCGCTCAATACTGCTGTTACGGACCGGCTCAACGAAATGGTGGGAGGTTCACATGCGGTGAACGTAACTCTTGGATTAACTCCCTCTGTCGCAGACCGCCTCATCCGCTCGTTGCGGTTGTTCATCGACTCCGGAAAACGCGGAATCAGTGAGGCAAGCTTGGGCTCAACGAACCTCATTTACCTCGCCCTCAAAGCCCTCGAACTTCGCCAACTCGTTGAGGAAGGCAACCGTGACCATACGTTCCTTGCAATCGAGGAACCTGAGGCACACCTGCACCCACATTTGCAGCGTCTTGTTTATCGGGACTTCCTGCATACACGGCAGCAGCCGGAAGCGGAGGAAGTTGAGACGAACCGAACGACGTTTTTAACAACGCACTCTCCACACATCGTCAGCGTGACACCCCTGAGGTCTCTTGTGCTTCTGCGAAAAGCAGAAGACGGGTTGAGCACCGAGGCCAAATCGACTGCCGAAGTCGAGTTGGACGAGAAAGACGTTGCTGACCTTGAACGCTACTTGGACGTGACGCGCGGGGAGATTGTTTTCAGTCGAGCGGTATTGCTAGTGGAAGGGGATTCCGAATGCTTCGTTGTTCCCGTGCTGGCGAGGCTCATCGGCCATGACCTCGATGAATTGGGAATTTCTGTGTGCTCAGTCTCTGGGACCAATTTCGCGCCCTACATTAAGTTCCTTGGCAATGATGGACTCGGAATCCCATTTGCCGTAATCACCGATTATGATCCGGTCGAAAATGGTGGAGGTTTAGGGTTTAACCGAGTGGAGGCTCTTCTTGATCTAATCACAGGAGCGAAATCAGACTTTGAGGATGACGAACTGCTGTTAAACGAGGCCGAGGCCAAAGGTATCTTTCTCAATGAATACACTTTCGAAGTAGACCTCTTCGAGTGCGGTCACCACAAGAGCCTATGCTCCACTCTCAGCGAATTGACAACAAACGGCGCAGCAAAGAAACGCGCTGCAGCTTGGAAGGAAGAACCCGATTCGCTCGACCCAGTACAGATGTTGAAGGACATAGACGCTATAGCAAAGGGGCGTTTCGCTCAGCGCCTTGCATCTCAACTGAAAGGCGATCTCTGCCCAAAATACATCCGCGATGCGGTCACCTTCCTCGCGGCAAAATGCGGCTGACGTATGACGGACTACAAAAGAGCGGCTGAAGAGCTACGAGACAATTCTGGCCAGTGGAAGGCATACGAATCCTCTGAAAGCTGCGTTATTCTCGCTGGACCCGGCAGCGGGAAGACAAAGACGCTGACAACAAAGATGGCTAGGATGATAGCTGAAGATGTTCAGCGACCTTCCGGCATCGCATGTATCACCTACAGCACCGAGTGCGCTCGTGAGCTTCAAAAGCGATTGGGTAAACTCGGTATCATCGAAGGATCGAACGTCTTCATAGGGACTGTGCATTCATTTTCGCTAAAGCATGTGGTCTCACCATTTGCCGGGTTGTCGGACTTGGGCCTTCCGAAGGAATTCTCTGTGGCCTCTGTGACTGATAAAGATCGAATCTTCACCGAGTCATTAAATGCTACAATCGGCGATGAGAACCCTTTGAAATATATTAGTCGCTTTGAACTGTATCGGCGCACTTTTCTAGATCGTGGGTCGATAGAGTTTACCAAAGAAGACCCAGAAATTGCTGGGTTGATTCTAGAATACGAGAAGCGACTAATTGCTGAAAGCCTTGTCGATTTCGACAACATGATTCTCTGGGGCCTTCAGTTGATAGAGCGTCACGAATGGGTGCGAAAGGCAATCAAAGCACGGTTCCCGGTTCTCGTTGTTGATGAGTATCAGGATTTGGGACTCGCCCTCCATAGAATTGTATTGGCGCTATGCCAGAAAGCGGGAATTCGTCTTGTAGCCGTAGGCGATCCAGACCAATCCATTTATGGTTTCGCTGGGTCGAAGCCCAAACTCTTGAAGGAACTGGCCAGAGCAGATTGGGTAGAGTCGGTAACGCTGAAATTTAACTATCGCTGTGGCAGAAAGATAGTGGCTGCTTCGCTTGCCACGCTTGGTGAAGTCCGAGAATACGAATCGAAAGTCAAGGAGCATGGCACGATAGATTTCTACGAGTGCCCCGAAGGAATTGCACACCAAGCAACCTTCATCATCGAGGAGATCATTCCGGCAGTGCTAAAAGAAAATCCCGGATTGGACGTGGGAAAGATTGCAGTCCTTTATAGTGATCGAAATGACGGGAGCGTTATAGCGGCCGCAGCTGACGCCGCGAAGATGAAGTATGTCCGAATTGATGCAGGAGCTGCCTACCGTCGAACACCTTTGACACGCTGGCTTGAGGATTGTACGGCATGGTGCGTCAGTGGTTGGAAATGCCAAGAGCCTCCACTCTCAGTGCTCATCAAGAAATGGCTGAGCTTCAATCGTTCAGCGAAGGGTGATGTGGGGCGTGCTGCCTTGCGGCAGCAGTTAGTCACATTTCTTTTTGCACACCGAGACCCGAGCATTTCATTACGCGAGTGGCTCCTGTATTTCTACAAAGCCTGTCTCGGCTCAACACTCAAACACGAACCGGCAATGAGAGATGAGGCTGATGCTTTTAAGGGTCTCCTCCAAGCAACTGACGAAAAGAAGGATTTGGCGGAGTTCAATATCGCAACATTCTCTGGCCAAGGAGGGTCCCCCAAACATCTGAACCTAATTACACTTCATAGTGCGAAGGGGCTGGAATTTGAAGTCGTTGTGATGATGGGGATGGATCAGGGTAAGATTCCTAGATGGAACGCAAAGAGCCCAGAAGCTATCAGTGAAGCACGTCGACTTTTCTACGTTGGTTTGACCCGAGCGAAGCAACAGATCCACATGACATTTTCAGGATTCACCGATGACAAATACGGACGCCGCCATAAGAATGGCCCGTCCATCTTCCTGACTGAGTTGCAGCAAAGGCTTGATGAAGAGGAGGTTGAGCCCTAACGCCATGCCTCACGCCTACACCAAGGTTCAGCTGGTAGTGCAGCCAGCGATCGCTTTATTCGCGGAGTTGTGCTGAAAGACGGTGACGTCCTGAGATATCTCTCTGATGAGTAAAGGACATTCAATTCATGCACAACGAGCTCTTGTTGATCTTCACGAAGCTTATTTTATCAATTGGTTTATCCGTTCTGATGCTTCACGAGTGGATGCGAGTTGCCCGCCTGGTCATTCCAACGAGGCATACAATGCCAAGATGGAATCTTATCTCGGAAGGCTTCAGGTATGTCATGCGGCAGATGTCCTGAACTCCTACTGCCAGTCGATTCTAGGAGAAATTCTTAAACGCGACGCAGGAGTTTATGAAGCGGTTACAAAGTTTTTCCCAAGAGAAAAACCAGAAGAGCTTCCAGAGCGTCTATTCATGCATCGAGCTTCAGATAATAGGGCGCGACAAGTCCTCAGAGATGAGCTTCACGCCTATTGGAGTCCTGAAAGTGATGTCGTCGTTACCCTCCGAAATAAGTTTGTTCATCAGATTGGGTATGATCCAGATAGGGAAGTTGATGCAGTAATTCGTTCCAAAGGGAATCAGTGGTGCATTATTCCGCCCACAGATATTCCAGAAGGAGTGATCCCGGTCCGCTATTCCGAGGATCATTGGCTAGAAGCCAATCTAGAACTGGGAACGTGGGCAGGTGCCCATGTCCGAGCACATATCGACTTCATGGATCAGAATCTCTGTACGAGATTCGATCTGCCCCGGAATCTCTGGAGATCACATTCGGTCAAGAGGCAGTATGGGAGCATGAGTCCTTCGATCCGACCTTCAATTCAGCAGACTGAATCGACTCCGCAAACATCTGATCTTGGTAAGGAATCAGAAAATATAGCGTTAAAACCTCAAATGAGCCATTCCTCCCCGCCTGCAATGTCAACACCACCATCCCAGCAAGAAATCGAATGTGCTCAATTCATGCGGGAAACTCTCTCTTCATTCGCTCAGATAGGGGTGGAGTATTCCAAAAGAATCAATGCCCACGTAGTCGCCGCTGGCAGCGGGATGGCTGGGGTGGTTCTGAATCACACCATCAGGGGACATGATCTGGAGTGGGTGATGGAATTAAAGCCATCTATGAGTGACGATGGTAAACCCGAGTTTGTCTGTTTCAGAGTCCGAGAGTCAGACTTTGAGCCCCTCATGACGATTTGGGGAACAAGCAGCATGATGAAAGATTTCTCCAAGTCCGACATCCCAGAAAAGGCAAAACGATATCTGGAAGAATGCATTGATAAGACCTTCACTGGCGCTCGTCACTAGAGCTCTATGATCCCACATTTACTCCGGGGATCAGGCTCTAACAGCCGACGATCGCTTTATTCGCTGAGCTGGGCTGGAAGACAAGGTGCGGGCCGATCGGAACCCTCAAGCGTAAAAGCAAGAGCGAGGTTGTGCTGACCACTCCTCTGCAACGGCGCCCTTAACAAGCTGAATCCCCCTACTCCATCAATTTCTCCCTGATTACATCTCCCAAGTACTTCTGAACGGTCCTCTTCATGGGACGAGCTCCCATGGCCTTGGTGATTCCCTTCCGGATGAGCATTTCGACGGTCTCATCCTCTACTGTCAGGTCGATCCCCATCTTCCGGTAGCGCTCGACCTCTTCTCCGATCACGATCAGGGCAATCTCTCTCTGGGTCTCGGGAGTGAGTGGCTTGAAGACGATCTTCTCATCGAACCTCCCGATCAGCTCCGGCCTGAAGTGACGGTGTAGCTCCGCCAGCACCGCCCGTTCCAATGTCGCAAAGGGTAATCGGGTGGGCCTCATCAGCTGGTGGGATCCGATGTTGCTCGTGCAAACCACATAGAACCCGCTCAGGTCATAGGTGCGGTGATCGGCCAGTGTAATCCGTGCGGCATCGAGCATCTGGAGGAATAAATCCCAGATCAGCCGGTGAGCCTTCTCAACCTCATCAAAGAGAAGGACCCCCCGAGTCTGGGACTCCAAGACTTTCCCAAGCCGCCCAGGCATCCCTGTCTCATCCCCAAGGAAGAGTTTCACGCTATCGAGATGCTGGAACTCCGACATATCAAACCGATGGAGAGCCACCTCTCCGAAGAGATACCGGGAGCATTCCAAGGTAAGCTCTGTCTTTCCCACGCCGGTCGGCCCTAGGAACAGGAATGACCCCAACGGCTTATCCGGAGGCTGAAGTCCAAGCTCTCCACGCTCCAGAACGGAGCAGACTCTTGGGATGACATGGCTCTGTCCCCGGATCTTGGAAGAAAGGTATTCCTCCAAGCCGGAGAGTTTTTGAAGAAGGGCGGGATCGGGATTCATGAGTGGAACGGGGATGGAGTTTTGCCACGCCACCATTGGCGAAGCGCATAGTCGGGGCGGAGTTGGGTGAACCAAGTGGGATAAATCCCTTCTGGGGTAATGGGAGGGATAAGCCGCTTCCGGAACGGTTTCTCGCAGTGGCAAACGATCGCCGTGAATCGAGGGAGCTTCCGAAGCCGGAAGGCATCGAACCAAGGTTTGATCCGGGTCTGGTAGTTATAGGAGCGCTTCCCCGCGGACCATCCCCAGGATTTTTCGGTGACCTCATGCTCTCCGATATTCTTCGCCGCAATGACGGCTGAATCATGGTTGGCCACGGTGAAGATCAGCTCGTTGCTGAGATTGAGCATCAGGACATCGGCATAGCGCTTGTCCAAAGAGCCAAGCAACGACGTATAGGCCTGAGTGGCCAGCACGATGGTCGCCTTGGCCTCTCGGATGATCCCGGCAGCCCGGTGATCGGCGAAGGCCGACTCTGCCCCGGTAATGATTTCCTGTCCCTCATCAGCAAAGAGAACCAGCAGGTTGTCCTTCTCACGCTGCTCGGCAGGTTTGTCAAAGCGACTGAGTGCGTGGAAGTAGTAGGAGAGTTTTAGGATGGTATTGATGTAGAGGCGCTCGCTCTGGAACTTCTGCGGCATCGCAAGGCAGACGATCTTCCCCTGATCAATCTCCCCAACCGAGAATGTCGGCTCCTCGGCACAGAAGACCTCGGCGATCTCGCGGTTCAGAAAAAACTCCAGGTACGTACTCAGGGTCCCCTGAACACCCCCAAGCTGCTCTGGGGGTTGCTCCAGATAGATCCTCAGTGAGGAGAGAAGTTCCAAGGAGCGCTCATCTCCTAACCTGTGCAACTGCTTCATGACACCCTCGCCATCCTCTTGATTGAGGAGCATGGAATGAATGTTCGGGATGGTGACGTAGGACTCCAGGTGCCGGAGGATGTCGAAGGCCATCTGGATCGCCAGCTGAGCACGGATGGGAAAGAAGGGGTTCCCTCCCCTCCCCCCAGTCAGTGAAAGAGCTGTATCAACGATCACCTTGGCATAGGTGGATGAAGGGACCTCGGGATTGCCGGTAATGTTGATCGTATTGGGTGGTCTCCAGAGGACGCTTTCCCCCGAAGGACGGGTCTGCAGAAGCACCAGGTCATTGCTCCTGCCGAAGTGGGCTGCCATCCGGACCAAGATCTCCCAGTAGAGCCCTTTCTGATCGAGGCAGATGCCTCCCCAATCCTTCACATTCTGGAAGATCTGGTAGGTGATTGTATTGATCCCGGACTGGGTTTTTCCGGAGCCGGTCCGTCCGGTGATGAGCCATCCCCGGACAAAATCCTCCATCGACCAAGAAAGCCCTCCGAGGCGTACCACGACATTGCCCGCATGGACCTCCCCAAAGAGGCTCCAGGCACCAAAGAGTGCGCATAGGGAAACAACTCCCCATGAGTAGGGAGGAACGAGCAGAAAGTGACCGGCAATCGCTCCGGCGATGCTGCCGAAAAAGATGATGAGGTCAGCAATCCTCATCTGAGGGTTCCGGCTGAAGCCTTCGCGATAGGTAGCCGTAAAGCACCTGCTCCGGATCAGGAATCTCCTGCGTGTATCCCTGAAAATGCACTGTCGTGATGGCCTGCTCCCCGATCACCTGATGAAAGTAGGCATCCACACGCCGGGGGCGGAAAACGAACTTCAGGCAGGAGACAAAATCAAAGGCTCTGGCGCGTGCGCTGGACTTGGGCATGGGTGTTTTGATGGACATGGGTTTGAAGGGTCGGATCGCCGTAGTGCTGGCAATAAATGTGGTGATCTGCGCGGTAGGATTGCTTCATCCGACTGAGTTGCGCCTGCATCTCCCTGATGGACATTTTCTCAATGGCTTCAGCCACTTTTTGGATCGTTCGGATAGGGGCCGGCCTTCTGCGGCCAAAGAGTTTTGGCACTCGCCTCAGAATTCGAACGGCACGCTGGGCCTGACGCTTTTTCTGTAATGCTGTCTCGAGATCGAGGATCGCCTGATAGCCGTAACGCAACCGGGTTGCATAGAGGGATTGATCGCGTTTGAGAGCCGTCTGTTGCTGTGCGGTGATCTTAGGAACAATGGTTTGCCTGTCGGAATCGAGTCGCTTTGCGAGGTTCTGATGAAGCTTCAGGGGATCGGAGAGACGCTTCTCCCAGATGCGGTTTTCGCTCTCAAAACAGTTCATCAAATACTCGATCTGATTGCGGTTCCCCGAGGTCCGTGTGCGTGAGGTGCTGCAGCCGACATAGGCCCCCTTTTTCGTCCTCGGACAGAGCGCCACATGAACATGGAGATGATCCGTATCGTGATGGATGCCGTAGGCGTAACCGATTGAATCCCCGGGATGAAATCGCTCCTGAAACTGCCGCATCATCTTGCGCAACGTACCCTGAAGAACGGTGTCGGGATTGAGTCCTGCGGCCACGAGTTTGTCGTGAAAAGGTGTCGACATCGTGAAGATCAGCCTGTGCTGAATCACGGGGTTCTTCGCCTTGGTTTGAAACTTGCGTAGGTGGGTGAGCCACTCCTCAGTAATGCGTTTTTTCCGCTCCGAGTTGGTGAGTGCCGCAGGAGCTGAACGGGTGCCATCCGGATTCAAAACAATGAGGTGATGCAGGAATCCCCCTGCATGAACCTGACCGATGGTTTCTTTGGAGGCGTAGTCAGCAAATTGCTTCAGGCTTTTACCGATTGCCGAGGGATCAGCTTGATCGACTTTCCGCATGGCATGTCGCTCTCCACGAGCGGCGATTTTCCGTGCCGATGTCTCATCGAGGTAGTCGAGATCCAACCGCTCCCGCCATGTCGTTTTAAAGGGAAAGATGAGCCCGTTCTTCATGCGAGCTGCTCCAATCTCTCAAGGATCAGGAGGACGTTTTCAGCAATCTCCTCGGTGAGTTGCCCACCGCCCTTTTCCTCTCCGACTGCATTCAAAAGCAGTGCCTCGATCACCTCGTTTTGGTTCCGCAAGCGGAGCTGTTTCTTGATCACTTTGAGACGCGAATGCCCCTCAGGCGTGAGCAGAATCTCGACGCGGTAGGTGCCGGGAATTTTCTTCCTGCCCATGCTCAAAAGTTGCAAAAGGCCAGGTGGATTCCGAAGCGTGCCCGACACGCGCAGGAACATGTTCTTTGCACGGCAAAGGCGAAGCTGTGATTTCCCCGGGGGAAATCACTATCCTGCATCACTTGGAGTACGGGGAAACTCCCCTCTACCTGGACGTTCCAGAGGGTCGGGTCATGGGGCTGATGAGGGTGTGGCGATCTTCCACGCGGGTCATTTCGAAGGGAGCCGATTGCCGGGATGCCGAAGGCCCTGCCAAGGTCTCCCGGTAATGGGCGGAACCGCTGCCGGTCACTCCTCACGGTTGGCTGATTGGTCGGGAGAGGAAGGCTCCGGGGCAAGGCCTTGGCCCGCCCCAGAGCCGTGAGTGTAACGGCCGATCCCGGCCAATGAGCAGGGGCACGGGAATGGTTCCCCATGGAGCTCGCTCCTGTCCTCATAGGGAGATTCTTGGCCCCTTGGAGGGCTTCCCGATGGTTTGTTGTGCCAGGACTGCTTCCTCCTTCGGCAAAGCTGGTGCCTGAGTCTCTGCTGAGAGGGACTCCTTGAGCTCCACTCCAAGAATCAGGTCGGTGCTTCTCTGGGCCTGCGACGAGGACGTGAAGATCATCTTGGGATCGTTCTTGAGACGTTCGATCCATGAGGCCAGATAGGCCGCAGAGTTCTCAAACTCGACCTTGTTCAGGATGCCAGCCTCGTTCGCCAGGAACGAGGCACCAAGCTCTGCGATCAACTCCTCCTTGGAGTAACGCTCCGAACCGAACTTAACCGGCTGGGTGATCCCCTCCCGGTCTAGCCGGGAGGCATGGCCCGTGGCATGGGTCATCTCATGGAAGAGGGTCTGGTAGTAGGCTTCGGGACTCCGGAAGGTCTTCTGGGCGGGCATCCGGATCACGTCCTCCTGCGGCGAATAGGCCGCCACGAAACCCGTTTCCCGGATGGGACAGAGCTTTGCTTCACGGACGATCGAGGCAGCCTTCTCGATGGGCTGAATGTCATTCTGAGGGAGTGCCTGCGACGGGGGTTGGATACCCTCCGTCTGGTCGAGGTTGAAGACATTGCTCCAGCGGATGAAGGGGATCCGGGTGGGGTGGCCGTTGCTGCCGAGAACAAGATTCCCTTGGTCATCCCGCTTCTCGAAGAGCTTGTAGTAGATGACCGGGGTGGCCTTCTCTCCCTGACGAATGGTCCCCCCTAGATCCTTCGCCTGCTTGAAGCTGATCCAGTAGGGGGACTGGAATTCACTCCCTCCAAGGATCAGGGAATTGATTCCACGATAGGGTTTGCGGGATACGAGGTTCTGAACTCCCGACCAGGGTCTTTGCCACGGGACTGTGCCCTTCTGCAGCTGCTCGATGAAGCGAGTCGTGATGCCCTCGTAGATGTCACGACTCATAGCGCAACCTCCCTCCGAGCTAGTGCCAGAGGTTCCTCCACCTGCTCGGGCGGAAGACCGAACCGGCGCCCCACAGCAGACGGAAGGTCTTCTCCCTCCACCACGCCTGTGAAGAGAGGGGTGGCCCCCACGGCTACACCCCGATCGACCCAGCTGAAAAAATAGTCCTCCAACAACAGGGCATGAAGGTCAGCCGGAGGCATCCCGATGATCCTCACTTCCAGTTGATCGCGTGGCAGAACCCCTGGATGAGATCATCCACCTCCCCCTCCGAGTAGCGGAGAGAGAAGGCGAGGTCCTCAAGGCTCTCCTTGCCGACAAGATCGGAACGGACGCAGTAGAGCACCACGGCGGCACGGAGGCCTTTCTCGGAGGGTTCCTCCGCTTCGGCGACCCATTCAAAGGTACGGCCTAAGACCTCACAGATCCTCTCAATGGTATCGCTCTCCCCGCTAGGGAGGGGCTCGATATGGTCAACCGGATGGCGAGTTTCGGCGTTCTGGATGTCGTTGTCGGGTATGTGTGGGTTGTTCATCCCCGCCACGCTGAACGATCAAGACGGTCTCCACGCTCCCGGTTGGGAGCAATCCTGTGTTATCTAGTCAAGATGGAATAAAAGATTAATGCGCATTTTCCAGAATTTTGATTTGGGAACTACATACCTGACTCCCGTTGTAAAAAATTATTTAGGAGGGGGAACAACTGCTACCACATCTGGAGCAAATGACTCCGTTACAGTTTTCATATGACTGTCCAAAAGCTTTCCTAAAATCCATGCAACCACGAGAACTAATGTTATGGCTATTAAAGTGATAATAACTGTCCAATATGAGAAACTTATCAATTTTTTCCAAAATTCAATTTGTTCATGTGGAATTTCCCCTGAAAAATTATTTATTGTCCAATGCGTCATCCATAAAGAAAATACAGAGAATCCAATAACAGGAACCGCTTGGGCCAAATGGTATATTAAGCAACAAATATCCAACGCTCCTCCATAAAATTTACCTATTCCTTGAGAGTGCTTTCTTCCATCGTATTTTTTAAGCTCTTCTGCGGCGTCGATTCTCCGTTTTTTATGACCATGAACAATAGAGTCAGTCCATCCCTTTAGTGCTGCTATTGCAGTATATGTCCCTCCGAATAGTGACAGCATCAATCCAATAACCGAAAACGTTTCCACAAAAGTACCTTAATGGATTTATAGTGACAGCATCAATCCAATAACCGAAAACATTTCCACAAAAGTACCTTAATTGATTTAATTTCCAGACCCAACTTTTTTCCAAATGGCATCAAACATATCAGAAAAAAACTTTCCCTTTGAAGGATTATCAAAATACACTTCAGCTTTAATGTCTGAAGCGGGGCTATCTTTAGTAAGTGGACCATGAGGTTCTTCTGACCTTATCATTTTTTCATCACATACAATAAAGTGGCGAACTTCAGTTCCTTCTTTAGCTTTAGCAGCGACCACTTGAAGTGTTTCTTTGTATTCTACAACAAGTTGCTTAAGAGCATTGGGAATAACACCGCCAAGTGTGACCACTTTTACTGATCCATTATTTAATTTTATGCGGTGAAGCATCTTCTTAAATTGATCATTCAGAACCTCTATAAATTCCTCAATTCCTCCGCCGGTAAAAATTTTGACGGACTTCTGGGAGTTCTCAAACATGATGTCTGAAAGAAATAATGCGTCCTCGTATGAGTCGTTCTTGATTGGCTTGTCATAGCCACTATCGACAAGCATTTTGATTACATCTCTATATCCTTTATGGATCGATTGTTCACCGTTTTTAGCGTACTGCTGAATGGCATCGCCGATCGTAAAGATCGAGGAAGATTCAGCGTTCAATGATTTCGTAGGAGTGTCAGTCATTGGAGAGGTGGGAGCTTTGGAAATCATCCAAAGCACCAAGAAGACTAGACCCTGCCGTTCTGCCGTTCCACAAAAATCTGTGTGTCTTTTTTGTCACAGAGTAAAGCGGGCTTTCACGGGCCGAGGAGTCAATTATCAAACAGGATAGTTGATCACCATCTAGGCCAGTGTCAACTCTGCATAGGTGATCCCTTTTCCGATAGTGCAGCGAAGAAGCGAATCCATGCGATCCAGCGTGTGAACCCTGCAATTTCCATCGTTCAGGCGGCAGGAAAACTCATCCACATACCGCGGAAGATGCTTCTCGCTTAAGGAGTGATAAACCCCGTAGAAGTCTCATTTCAGCGTCGTGTTCTTGCTTGGTGCCGTAGTGGCTACCGAACCACGTCACCAAAGCAACAAGCAGCGCACTAATGATCGCAGATCGCCCACCGAGCGAGGCTCCTTTCAGCTTTCCTTCAGCGTGTTGTTTATTGAGCCGTCTCTGCCACTCGAACATGGCAAGTGTCCTCTGAGGGCTGTCTGCATCCTGTTGGGTACTCCAAGCAGCTAGTTCCTTATCGCTCATCTTGGCAATCTCTCCAGTATCCAAAGCTTTGATGTTGGCGTCGTTCCTCTCTCGGCGCTGCTTGTTCTCAAGTTGATTTAAGCAACTCGTTGGTCATAACTCTCACCCTAGCACCAACTAAGGGGAAGCCAAGGTATGAAGGAATCAACCACGGCATCGGAGTTCGACTTTGCCTATCACCTACCCCCCGAGATGGAAATCTTCTCGGTCCGCTGGCTCGCCGTGTGGTTAAAGACCAACCAGCACTAGATCAGATTTATCCCACTTGTGCGAGGAAGGTCCCTCGGTACGCAACGGACACCAAAACGGACACCAAATTGTGGTTTTGGGGTAGTTTTCGAAACGTACCGAGTAGCCTTGATTACTCTGTAGAAGGTGCTATTTTAACCCTGCAGACGCGACAGACGCAGCCCGATTCCGTCCCCCGCCTCCAACTCCTAGAGCCCTATAAACACAGGATCTAGAGGTAGCGGACACCAAACGGACACCAAACGGACACCAAAAAAAACCGTTTTGGGGCTAGTCACCGTGTGCGGGTGGTGACTCACACACTACTCGGTAACAACCCGGGATGAGGACCACATCTAGCATAGGATATCGTGGTCTTGGAATCCAAGCATCCCAGCCACCTCACTGGAGTGGAGGCCGGCGGGTACGCGACGGCTATTGAGCAGAGTTGCTGCATCCGCTGGGGCATTTGTTTTCCTGTTCATGAACATGCCAAGGACTCTGTACCTCCATGTCATCTCTGGTGCTCCAGCTTGGGAGCATCCCAAGTTCCAGCTCACTAAGCAGTTTGTAGTACTTTCTCCTGGATTCTGGCGAACCTCTCGCTGATCTCCCGGACCTTTACCTCGGGGATTTCTTGCTCCTTTGC